>CAZPJZ010000069.1:0-9307 GCA_964586995.1 uncultured Pirellulales bacterium
AATTGGCCCAACGGTTGTTGAGCCTTCTATATGCAGAGTCTCGCCCAATCCGACAGTACCGAGCACAAGGATTAGCGTCACTACACCCGCGAGAATGGCTTTCATATATACCTCCTTTAACATTAGTACAGAACAATTGTTTGGATTCTGTTAGGATTATGTTAATATTTTGGTAATAAGGTAATCAGACAATATTAGAATTTTAGCATTAGGTCCACCTGCAGCCTGTGGTACTCGTCCTCGTAGGAATTCTTTTTCTCATCAAGGAAATATGTCACAGCCGCCTGCACATTCTTTGCTACCTGGTAGGTGAAACCGAACCAATGGCCTTTGCCATTAGTGCCGCCGCCGCCGAAATCCGAGTCGCTGAACTGCCCGACAACAGCATCAGCATCAAGGTCGCGGTAATCGTATCTGAACTCCCATGACCCAGGGTCTTTGGCCTTGTTAAGGGTACAGCCGATTAGCCAGCCTGTATCCTTCTTACTGGCCGCAGTGTTATTCACATAGTCGCCGAACACAGCCACCGGCATATTATCCACCTTGAAACCATACTCCACAAAGCCTTCGATGATGTCATAGTCGTTGGCAAACACGGCTGGCGTACCGATGGATGTATTTCCGAACCACTTGGCGGTAGTCCCGCCAGCCCAAGGTCTATAGAGGTCTGTCTTTCCCTCTATGTTGCCGTAGTTGTAATAGCTGGCACCACCGATAAGATAGTTCTCCTTCGGAAGCTTCTGATTAACATAGCCTTGTATTGCCCAGAGAGACGTATAGCTTGCCCTTTGTACCCAAAAGCCGCCACTATTCACATGCAGCTTGCAGGTATCATTCAATGACATCTGATACTTTGCTGCGAGCCCTTCGGGATTCAGGTCACCATCCCAAATAAGCTGGTTTTTGCCGACAGCGTAAAACGGATTTGGAATCTTTCCGCCGATGAGATCAAAGCCCTTTATGGCTGCCGGGTGCCAGTCAAAGAACGCACGGTCAAGACGAATATCCTTGCCCGTAAAGCTCTTGTCTAAATCAAGGTTGGTGGACACCGGGTCTCCAGCATTAGTGGCAATCCGAAAGCCAAGGTCCCATTCGTCATTTACCTTTGCATCCAGACCCAGTCTTGCCCGAATTCGATTGCGATTAACGCCGGATTTCCAGTCGCCGCTGCTCTGCTCGTCGATAGACTCGTACCGATATCGCAGATCGCCGCCGATTTTCATGTTTTCCAACCATTTGATACTCTCCGGCAGATCGACAGAGTCTTTCTTATCTGTTTTCTGCGCAACCTCATCTAACTTGCGCGTCAGCGTCTGCTCTTTCAGCCGCTGCCTCGCTTCCAGTTGCTCAAGCCTCTCTTGCATCTGCTGCAAAAGCTGTGTCTGGACCTTCAGATGCTCTTTGAGGTTGCTGACCTCATCCGCCCTCGCATCTTCAGCCAGCCATAGCAACAAGAGCGATAATCCTGTCACCAAAAACACATTACCTTTTTTCCTTCCGTTTTTGTCCATTTCTGCGCCTCCACAAAAACTGCCTGGTTCTGCGCCATACTCAAGCTGATCTTGAGTGGCGACTTATTGCACCGGGTTCCGGCGGAACAGGGGACCCATCATCCATAAGATACTACGGAAATTTTAAGGCGCTGTGAGGACGGTGTTAGAATTGCGCTAAATTTTCAATGCGCTCCTGTGCGACCAACCGCAAAACAGTCCTATGACGTTATTCGGCGGGCAAATGGATAACAAAGGTGCTGCCCACCCCGGGTGAACTTTCGACCGTGACTGAGCCGCCGTGCACCTGGGCAATATGCTTGACGATTGCCAGTCCGAGGCCCGTGCCGCCCAGCTTTCGGCTTCGGCTCTTGTCGATAACGTAGAAACGCTCAAAAATACGCGGAAGATGTTCTTGGGCTATTCCACAGCCGTTATCCTGCACCGATATAGTCGTCTGCATGCCCTTTTGCTCGGCAATGATTTTGACGGTGCTGCCTGGCGGGCTATATTTGACGGCGTTGTCGATGAGGTTGACCATTGCCTGCTCCAATAATGCTGCATTTGTCTTTGCCCTTGTATCATCCTCACACACGAGCTCGATTCTCATTTGCTTTTCCTCTGCTTTCACGCTCGACAATTCCATGGCAGAAGCAAGCACGGGTTTCAGCTCAGTTACCTCGAAGGAAGTCTCCTTTCTTTGCTTATCCTCTTCAAGTCGTGATAGAATGAGCAGGTCCTCTATAATTGAATTGAGCCGATCGGAGTGCTTGGCAATGATTTTCAAGAAACGCTCGGCCTGCTTGTGGTCGTTCATTGCCCCCTCAAGCAATGCCTCAACGAAGCCTTGAATTGAGGTGATAGGAGTCTTGAGTTCATGCGACACATTGGCCACAAATTCACGCCGAACATTCTCAAGCCGGCGCATTCGCGTCATATCATTAAGGACAATAACCGCCCCGATTTTACTGCCTGCTTCGGTTGGTAGAGGAACTCCGTGCAATTGAAAGAGGCGGTTGCCCTCCGCTGGCAGGGTGATGTCCATCTCTGTTGGCACCCTGCTATTTAGCGTCCTTTCGATGAACTCCTGAAGGTCCACACTGCGGATAACCTCTTCTACCATACGGCTCTTCACATGCTGTGCATCTATGTTCAATAAATTTGCGGCTGCCTTGTTTATACTCGCAATACGACCCTGTCGATCCAGTGCCATAACACCCTCAATCATAGCGGAAAGAACAGCCTCCATCTCATTTCGCTGGTCGGTTATCGTTGCGATTCTTTCCTGTAATTGCGTGGCCATCTTGTTCAGGGCGTTGGCGAGCGAATCCAGTTCCCCTGTGCCGGAGACAAGTAGGCGATGGTCAAGGTCACCGGAGGCAAATCTTTCAGCGATTTTCTTCATATCAATGATCGGCTCGCTTATTCTTCGCGATATCAATAGACTGATCCCGGCAGCGCAGAATACAGTTGCAACAACGCCCCAGAAAATTTTAATGTAAATGCTCTTAAGGGCATCATCTATGGCGGTAGCAGGTATGGCTGTACGCACTACTGCCATGACCTCATCTCCCTCTTTTATTGGAACGGCAACATACATCATATTTCTGCCCAGAGTTGGGCTTGATCGCAAAGACCATCCAAAGCCATCGCTAAGTGTTTTTCTGATTTCGGGCCGGTCAGAATGGTTGGCCATTTGCATCGGGTCCTCGTCTGAATCCCCTATCACTTTGCCCGACGGCAGAATGACCGTAAACCTCGTTTCCTTTTTATCAGCGAGCCCGAGTTGTTTACATATTTTGTCGCTCTCGGGCAAATCTTTTGCCCGTAAGGATGTTGATATCTGCTCAGCTACAGCATAAGCAAGGGTCGTAAGATGTTCTCGCATCTGGTCTATATAAAAATATCGAAAAAAGTGTGCGCAATATAGTGCTACTGCTACCAATACTGCCAGGGTGATCACAAGGTATGTTGGGTAAAGCTGCCAGATAAGCTTCTTGCGGGCCATTATTTAGTCCTTAAACCGATACCCTACGCCTCGAACAGTTTCTATATATTCGGCGTATCTACCCAGCTTTTTTCGCAGAGATACTATCTGAACATCCACGGCCCTTTCGGTGACCAGATAATCGCTGCCATGCAGCGCATCTACAACCTGATATCGCGTGAAAACCAGACCGGCACGCCTGGCCAGCAAATGCAGGATATTAAACTCGGTAAAAGTCAGCTCAATCTGTTTACTTCCTGCCAGAACCTCACGACGTGCGGGGTCGATCGATAGCTCGTGTATCCTTATCGTAGCCTTTTCATCGCCTGTAGCGACGATCTTGCGCAGAACTCTGCGAACTCGAGCCACCAGCACCTTTCCGCTGAACGGCTTTGTAACGTAATCATCCGCTCCCAGTTCTAGGCCTGTCACTATATCCGCCTCTTCACCTTTGGCGCTTAAAATTACGATTGGAATCCGCTCGGTCTTGGGGTCGCTCTTCAGCCGCTTGCATACCTCAAGTCCGTCAATACCGGGCAGCATAAGGTCAAGAACCATCAATTCAGGCCGTTTCGAGCGCGCTATCTGAAGCGCCTGCTCGCCTGTGCCGCACGTGAGCACCTTGTAGCCCTCACGAAGAAGATTCAGCTCCAGCAGCTCCACAATGTCCTCTTCATCGTCTACTATGAGTATTGTTGCCTTCTCCATCCGGACGCCCCAATACAGATTTTTCGCCTGATTTTCGCACTCAGACCTTCTCACTGCCGGCCAAAACGCTGCCAATCTACCAGTTTTCAGAACCCTGATAAAGCGGCTTTGTAGAAATTAACAAGATTCTAACATGGTCCTAACCAGTTCCAAATATCTCTTGGGTAGATTTCTAAGAGAAAAAGTGCCAAGGGTGCAGCGTAGCAAGGCGTGCTTGCGCAATAGGAACTTGATTGAAAGGTCAGTCAGATGAGTGGAATTCTGAATGATACGGTATTGCTTAACGTGGTGTGTCTTTTTGGAGCGGCTTATCTGTTCTACCGTGTTGGTTCGCTCCTGGCGCAAGTGACCAGAGGTTTAGCTCGCCGTTCAAAACGCGCGTAAGAGACATGCTGGTCCGGTATTGCGGTGAAACTGCGTCCCTAAATGAATTGCGGAGCCAAATACTTAGGGGGTCCGCGTTCGGCTCGGTGTCTTAGCCTTGGCTTTTGCGAGGATTTCATCGGCCAGCTCTGGCGTCTCGGGCGGCCACTGCCCGATGGATTGCAGCTCTTTAAGGTGGTCGAGCAGCTTAATGCTGACGATTGTTCGGCACCTGGGAAATCGGCTGCATCCCAAGAACGGTCCTCGTTTGCCTTGCCTGATTACTAATCGGCCCTGTTTGCATTTATGGCAGGCGATGTCAGTCTTCTCAGGCGGCGCCTTGGCAGGTAGAACATTCCCCTGTTTATCCAATTTCAGGGTCGTCTTACAGGCTGGATAGTCGGCACATCCCAGAAATGGGCCGAATCGGCCTCGCCTTTGCAGCATGGGCTTGCCGCAGAGCGGGCATTTATGTTCACTGGGCTTGGCTTCGATCATCTTGCCATGGCTGTCACAGGGACGGGCAAACCTGCAGTCCGGATAGGTCGAGCAGCTCAGAAACCTTCCGCTCTTGCCGAATTTATACACCAACGGCTGCCCACACTCCGGACATTGATACTCGCTGGGGGACACCTCCGCCTTGGCGTGCTTCATCTGTGCAGCGGCCGTGTCCAGGCTACGCTTGAATGGGCCATAGAAGTCTCTCAAAACGCCAAGCCAGTCCAGATGCTGCTCTTCAATTTTGTCGAGTTGCTCCTCCATGTAGCGGGTGAAGCTGATGTCCATTATCTTAGGGAAGTACTCATTCAGCTTGTCGGTGACTACCTCGCCCAGATCAGTGGCAAAAAACTTTTTCTCTTTCTGCTGTACGTAGCCTCGCTCCTGGATGGTGCTGATGATAGGGGCGTAGGTGCTCGGTCGACCGATGCCTTCGCTTTCCAGCGCCTTGACTATGGAGCCTTCGGTATAGCGGGCAGGCGGTTTGGTGAAATGCTGCTCGGGCTTGATATCCACCACCGCCAGCTTCTGGCCGAGCCGCATTGGCGGCAACTGTTGTTCGCCGGATGCGGTGGGCCAAATCTTGGTGAAGCCGTCAAATACAAGCACGCGCCCGCTGGCCCTATACAGGCACGCACCCAGCGCGGTCTCCGCGACAATACTCAGATTCGTAATATCCCACTTGGCGGGCGTCATCTGACAGGCCACGAAGCGGCGCCAGATAAGATCATAGAGTTTGAACTGGTCGCGGCTAAGAAACTGCTTGATATCGCTGGGCGTCAGATCTACATCGGTAGGACGAATGGCTTCGTGCGCCTGCTGGGCCGTTTTCTTTGAAGCGTACACCATCGCCTTTGATGGCACATATTCGGGACCGAGATTCTTACTGATGTAATTGCGGGCCTCTCCAATAGCCTCGCCCGACAGATGAGTGCTGTCGGTTCTCATATAAGTGATAAGCCCGAGCGAGCCCATCGAACCCAGGTCGATGCCCTCATACAACTGCTGAGCGATGGCCATGGTCTTTTTCGCAGACAGGCCCAGCCGACTTACCGCCGTCTGCTGCAACGTGGACGTTATGAAAGGTGCGGCCGGCGGACAAACAGACTGCTTGGTCTGCATATCGGTCAGCTTAAACTCCGCCTGCTTCAGCTCGTGGAACACGCGCTCGGTCTGTTCTTGATTGGCGGCCCGGAATTTTTCGTCACCTATCTTATACAGTTCAGCCTTGAAGGCGTTATGCTCAAGCAGCCACCTGCTCTGTTCCGCAACCGTAGGGCCTTTATCGTCCGGGCCCTTCGCCCGGGTAAAATTAAGCCAGTCTTGGCGATAATCACCCTGTAAATCGGTGGTGAAGACCGCCGGAATGAGCCAGTATTCTTCGGGCTTAAACTGGCGAATCTCTCGCTCCCTCTCGACCACCATCTTGACCGCGACGGACTGGACCCGGCCAGCCGATAGCCCCCGCGCTACCTTCTTCCACAGCAGCGGACTGATCTGATAGCCGACGATGCGGTCGAGGATCCGCCTGGCTTGCTGCGCCATGACCTTGTCCATGTCGATTTTGCCCGGCTCAGCAAAGGCCTGCTGTATGGTGGACCGGGTGATCGCGTTAAAAATTACGCGGTAGGTTTTCTCTTCCGGCACGCCCAGGACCTGCGCCAGGTGCCAGGCAATGGCCTCGCCCTCGCGGTCCAGGTCGGTGGCCAGAAATAGTCTCTCGGTGTTTTTTGCAGCCGCTTTCAAGGAGGCGGCGATCCGTTTCTTGCCAGGCATTGTCTGGTAGGTCGGCTTGAAACCGTTCTCTATATCGACGTGCAGACCCTTGGCAGGCAGGTCACGGATATGGCCCATCGAGGCCTTCACTTCAAAACCCGGACCGAGGTATTTGTTTATTGTCTTGGCCTTGGCGGGCGACTCGACAATGACCAAAGACCCCGCCTTGCGGGAACCTAAAGACTTACTATTCGACGATCCTGTCTTTGCCATAACACAGAGCTTACTAAAGTTGTTACATTATTCCTATCCTATTACTCCTGCACACCACGCAAGGTTCGCCGCCGGCTCCAGACAGTTAGGCCCGCACCCGGCAGAGTCCCTTCACTAATCGGCGCTTTGCCAAGCCGAATTTAGAACTGGACAAATAAAAATGGTCGGCAAGAATGTCAAGAAAAAACAGCAGCAGTATCCTTTCCTGACGCGGACGAGGTGGAACCAGACAGGTGCATGATGAGCTTCAAAAAAATCACGTCCGGTTTTCAGGGACAACGCCCATTCGGCGATTTCATTCGGCGAACAGCCGTTAAGTGGTAACAGACCAAGAAAGCCACAAAGTAGTTGACGACTCTCGGACATCAGAGTAGAAGCAACCTGTCTGCCACGCCTGATACGGCGGCAGCCAAGTGCCATTGACAAGACAATGAACTGGGTTACGAGGATCGCATGATAGAACAGAACGGGGAGCCGCACCGACCACGCTTGTTCTTGTTCGATACCAGAGTGTCAATGCGCAAGTACGTTCTTCGCACGGGACTTATCAGCCTGGTGCCCTCGATAATAGTGGCGCTCTTGCTGGCTGTGAGCGGCGCCGTAGACGAAGAAAGCGGACCAGATCTTCAGGGCCCCGCCCTTGTGGTGCTGCCTCTGATCCTGATCGTAGGGCCTGCCATCGAAACGCTGCTGCTATCTTTGACGCTGTGGCTGCTGTCGTTCTTTACCAAGCGAAAAGTGGTACTGGCGTTGCTTTCAGCGCTCATCTGGGCGGGACTTCACTCGCTGGCAGCGCCCGCCTGGGGGCTGGTCGTGTTCTGGCCCTTTTTTGTTTTTTCCTGCTCCTATCTGGCGTGGCGCGAGAAATCGTGGGGCCACGCTGTCTGGGTGACCTTCTGCATCCACGTGTTCCAGAACGTGCTGCCTGCCATAGCCATAGCCAGCACTTTATAGGCCGCTACGCAGATAGAGCTTCCTCAAAGCCCCGCCAGAAGCTCTTCGAGCAGGGGTCTCAGATTCCGGATAGCTTCGCCTCGGTGCGAGATGGCGTTTTTTTCCTCGGCAGTCAGTTGGCCGACGGTTTTGTTCAAACCCGGCACGAAAAAGATGGGATCGTAACCGAAGCCACTTTCGCCTATTTCTTTCTCGGCTATCAACCCTTCCAATATCCCTTGCGTTTCGACCGAGACCTTCTCGGGGCTGGCCAGGCACAGGCAGCAGACAAATCGTGCCGTCCTTGCATCTCTCGGTACGCCTTTGAGCAGCCTCAGGACCTTCGCCATGTTCCGATGGTCGATCAGAGTCCGGTCTTGTCCTTTTGGCTTGTCGCCGGAGAAACGTGAAGATTTCACGCCCGGCTCTCCTCCCAGCGCATCGACGACCAGTCCTGAGTCGTCGGCTATCGTCCAGAGTCCGGCCGCTTTGGCATAGCCAAGCGCCTTCTTGCGAGCATTCTCAGCGAAGGTGGCGCCGTCCTCTTTAATCTCACCGATGCCGGCGAATTCCGAAAGGCCAACCAATTCGATCCCCGCTTCGGCGGGGATATTAGCTACCCCATGCCGGTGGCCAGAGCTAAAGTCCCTGCGCAAGCAAGGGTCAAGCATAGTTCTCAGCTCAGCGACCTTGCCGGAATTCGTCGTGGCAACTAAGATCTTTTTACCACTATCACACATAGCACTAATGTCAAAGACTCATGTCCTAAACCTGCAGTCTCCTAATCTCCTGCCTGATTTCCTCGATCACCTCTCGATTATAGATGACCTTGGTTTTGCCTTCGTTTACGGAGATAATATAGAAGACCTTCCCGCCGTACTTAGCAGTAAATTTCTGATGAGTATTTTTTTGAAACTCCAACTCGTTAATTATCTGAGTGATGTATGCATACCCAGCAGGCTTAATCTGAAGGCCGATATATGTGTTTTTGACCTTGATGAAAAAATCGACATTGTAACCTCGGTCCCATTCGTCAGGAGCAGGCTCCACTTTGACACCCAATTCGTGCTGCAATTGTCCGTAGATAGTCTGTATCTCGGATTGATACCCGTCGTAAGTTCTATCAATAACTAAATTCACAATAAAGTCTATACAGTCACGCTCGGTGATGTTTTCAATTTCAGCTTGGCATACTTCTGTTACTTTGATGTATAGCTCCCTGCCAAGCTGCTCTAAATGCGTCTTAGGATAGGCGTTCCCGTAGTAATACTCTTCCCACTCTTTCACCGTTTTAGGTGAACGTTTTCTTATCAACTCAGAGACAGGCCCAACCGTCTTT
>CAZPJZ010000070.1:0-9229 GCA_964586995.1 uncultured Pirellulales bacterium
CCGAGAAATCAGAGTCCCCATGGATCGGAATATTTCTTCCTCTGTGGGCTCTGTGTCCTCTGTGGCTGCGTAGAGTAATCCTGGGGCATTCGCCTTGCCGAAGGCAGAGCCGTAGCCTACCGCTTAGCTGCTGGATTCCCGCCCGTCGCTGCGGCGGGGACGAGTTTACCCCTGCGCCAGCAGGGGTGGGAATGACAACCCACAGTGCCTTGGTAGAATAGAGGCTATCTTTCAATCTTGATTTCGCTATGTTTTTTGAAATTGTTGTCGTCAGTTGTCGGGAAATCGCTTCGGAAATGCACGCCCCGGCTTTCCTGACGCCACTGGGCCGAGCCAGCTACAAGCAGAGAAACGGTAAGCATATTCTGACATTCCCAGCCAGCGGGCTCATCGAAGACCTTGTCCATCACGTATCGCTGCCAGAATCTTATAATTTCCTGCGTCTCTATCAGCGGCTGGGCCGTTCGGGTGATGCCCACGTTTCGCCACATCAGTGCCCGCAGCGAATTTCTGACGTCGGCGGTATCGAGGCGGCTGCGGTCCGAGTGCGGGATTTGGTATTTTATCAGCGTGTGCTTGAGCTGGGCAACAGTTGCCTTTTTGTGCTGGCCGACGGCCTGCCCGGCTGTCTTGCCGAAAACGAGTCCTTCCAGCAGGGAGTTGCTGCCGAGCCGATTTGCTCCGTGCAGACCGGTGGAGACGACCTCGCCGCAGGCGTAGAGGTTCTTGATGCTTGTCCGGGCTGAGGTGTCGGTTTTGACGCCGCCGATCATATAGTGCGCGCTGGGCCGAACGGGAACGAGGTCTCGGCTGACATCTATGCCGAAGCTCTCGCACAGCTCGTTTATCAGAGGAAATCTCCTGGCAAAATACGCCTTATCGAAGTGGCGAAGGTCGAGATAGACGTGCGTGGAGCTGGTTTTGAGCATCTGTTCCAGGATTGCTCTACTGACGACGTCTCTGGGCGCAAGCTCGGCGGCCTCGTTATATTCCGGCATGAAGCGGTGGCCGCGACTATCCAGCAGCACCGCTCCTTCGCCGCGAACGGTTTCGGTTATCAACGCCCGCGAAGCGCCGGCGATGTAGAGGGTCGTCGGATGAAACTGCATAAACTCCAGGTCTCGCAGGACCGCGCCCGCGCGGTAGGCCATCGCCAGGCCGTCTGCGGTTGCCCCTTCGGGATTGGTGGTCTCGCGGTAGAGCTGGCCCGCGCCGCCGGTGGCCAGGATGGTATTTGTGGCCCAGATGATCTGTTGGCCCAGCCGCCTGTCGTGGCCGATTATCCCTATACACTCGTTGTCTTTGTTGGTGAGTAAATCGATGGTGTAGAACCCTTCTACAACCTTTATGTTTGGATTCTCTCTTACCTTTTTTATCAATGTGCCGGCAATGACCTGCCCGGTTTCATCGCCATGGGCGTGGGCTACGCGGGGGTGGTGGTGACCGCCTTCGAGCGTGGTGGCGATGCGGCCATCGACCAGGTCGAAATCCGCGCCCCAGGCCAGAAGCTGCTCTACAAGCTCCGGTCCCTGCCGAATCACCAGTTCTGCAACCTGCCGGTCGCAGATGCCGCAGCCGGTCTCGATAGTGTCGGCTATGTGTGACTCGAAGGTGTCTGTACTATCCAGCACCGAGGCGATGCCGCCCTGGGCCTTCCAGGTGTTGCTATTTTGCAGAGTGTCCTTGCAGACGATGATTACGGAGCGGCTTTTGGCCGCTTCGATGGCAGCCCGCAGACCGGCGATCCCCGCTCCAATAACCAGGCAATCCGTGAACAATTGATGCGTGGATATTGAGTCGATGTTCACCAGATAGCGTCTGAATTCACGCGCACCGGTCATAAAACTACCACCTTGCGGCACCTAAATTGACAATTGAAAAATGCCTTGCCGACTGCCCTATTTGTCTTTCTTGCGGACCAAAACGACCTCTGCCGGGAAGGCCCTTTTGTCGTCAGCGTATTTGAGCACGAATTTCTGCAGCTCATCGGTCGACGCCGTCAGCACAATTCTGTCTTCGACCAATTCATGTTTAACCGCCTTGGGTTCATCCTTGAGCAATTTCTTCATTTCATCCTCGGCGGTCCAGCGTATCTTCAGTTGTGGTTCGATGGAGTCTACCACTGCGAATGAATGGCCGGGTATTAGAAAGACCGTATTGAATACCCAGTCTTGTTTTGGGTCCATTTGCGCGCAGGGTAGCTGACTGGGCAAGACATCCAGAAATAGCCGACCTTCAAGCCTTACTAAGTGCGCGAAGAATGAGCCTTTCGTGCCCTCTTCATTGTTGAGAAGCAGAAGTTTGTATGCTTTTTCCGGTCTTTTTGGAGGGGGCCATTCCCAGTCCTTCTGGGCACTATCTGCGACTCGTTTGAATTCCCACGTGCCTTTGGGATTGTCAAGATCATCGACCCAGATGCCGAGCAGTTTCTCTTCGAAAACGACATTTTCTTGCGTCGAAAGCGGATGCAGGGACATAACGGGCACGCAGCCTCCCAAGAGGACGCCGATCAAGTGAAAAAGAATCTTTCTGGCTTTCATTTTTCGGTCTCCTTAAAAATTCTCAAGATTATTTGTTGTCCATCGTGCATTATATCGACATTGACCGGTGGTGGAAAACCCCCAAGTAAATTCGGGGGCTAAATATTTAGGGCTTCTCGTGCCGATAGTGGGGCAACATATGTTCGATCTGGGGCCGGTTGGCTGGATGGTTGTGGCGTTATGTGCGGCTATGGTAGGCATTTCCAAGACCGGAATTCCGGGCGTGGGGATTTTGGTGGTTCCCCTCATGGCTGCTGTCTTGCCTGCCCGCAGCTCGACGGGCGTACTTCTGGGGATTCTGATACTGGGCGATTTGTTCGCCGCGACCTACTACCGGCATCATGCCCAATGGGGGCACGTTCTACGTTTGCTGCCTGCCACTTTTGCCGGCATCGTGGCGGGGTATTTCGCCTTGAGAGTCGTAAGCGATCAGCAGCTCAAGCCGATTATTGGGGGCATAGTTCTGGCGATGTTGGCCGTCAATTTCTGGCGCGCCAGAGTCGAAGGTGACAGTGCCAAGGTTCCATCGCAGTGGTGGCTCGTGGCGGGACTTGGTTTCTTGGCCGGCGCCACGACGATGATGGCCAATGCAGCCGGACCTGTAATGACCGTTTATTTGTTGGCTATGAGGCTGCCGAAGTTCCAGTTCGTGGGCACCGCCGCGTGGTTCTTCTTCGTCGTGAACTGGCTCAAGGTGCCGTTCAGTGCCAGCCTGGAGCTGATGACGATAGAGTCTCTGAAGCTTGACCTGCTGATGTTGCCCTTTATCGCAGCCGGTGCCATGGCGGGAATATTGGCACTGAAACGGATTCCGCAAAAGGCATTCAATATCGTGGTGCAGATTCTGGCAGCCGCAGCAGCCGTTAAGCTGTTATTCTAATCAGACCTTGTTGCCAGTAAGACGAAGCGTGGCTCTGTGCCGACGCGGCAAAAATTGCTTTGCAAAGCCGGGTACACAGGCGATGATTGGATGCATGGCTGCATCAACGAACGGGGACCCGCTTGCTAAAGCTCGCCGGCAGATGCTGGAGCGGGACCTGAGGGGTCGCGGGATAAGAGATACCGGCGTGCTGAAGACCATGGAGGAAATCCCGAGGGAAGAATTCCTGTCGGACACTTATAGGTCGCAGGCTTATGCGGACCGTCCGCTGCCCATCGGGTTGGACCAGACCATTTCTCAGCCTTATATTGTCGCGCTAATGACGCAGGAACTACGTTTGAATCCGGATTGCAGTGTTCTGGAAATAGGAACAGGCAGCGGCTATCAGACGGCTATTCTCAGTCGGCTTGTCAAAAAGGTGTATACGATAGAGAGACTTGGCCCACTGTCGGAATCAGCCCAGGCGGTTCTGGGCCGGTTGGGCATCGGCAATGTTGAGTTTTACGTAGGTGACGGTGGCTGTGGTTGGCCAGCGGACCGATTGCCGCCAGCCGGATGTTTTGATAGGATTATCGTCACCGCCGCGGTGCCGAAGATACCTGAGCCGTTATTTGAGCAACTGGCCGAAGACGGCTTGATTGTCATACCGATCGGGTACGCCGCGATGCAGGAGCTGGTAGCAGGCGAAAAGAGAAAGGGCACACTTATTGAGAGAACCATATGTGCCTGTCGATTTGTTAAACTGACCGGCAAATACGCATTTGAAGAGTAGAAATGGATTCCCGCTTTCGCAGGCAGGACGAAGATAAATGGCAGCGGCGAAATTGAGGAACAAGCAGAGAAATCAACTCGACCTGTTCACGCCGGTTCAATATCTCAAGGGTGTTGGGCCGACTAAGGCCAAAGCGTTTGCTCAGTTGGGCGTCCGTACCGTCGGCGATCTGCTGGAGTATTTCCCGCGCGATTGGATATTTGCCCCTCGGCCCATAAAGATAATTCAGATGCAGCCGGACCAGACCGCTACCATCGTAGGTCTGGTCGAATCGGTGGACTATCAGAGTTATCGTCATCCGCCCCTATTTGAAGCGATGGTCAGCGATGAGACCGCCGTATGCCGCATTGTGTGGTTCCATGGCGGTTATCTGCGTGACAAATTGAGGCCCGGCCAGGTGATAACCGCTTCCGGCAAGGTCGTCTCATATAAGCATCAATTGCAGATGACGAATCCGAAGTTTTCGATTCTCGATGGCAAAGACTTAGACCCCGCCGAGTATTTCAGCGGCGGCGTCTATCCTTCGGGCAGCCAGTTGAGCAGCAGACAAATCAGGCCGATAATCGACCCGCTGCTGGACAATTTGGCCGACCTTGTCCCTGAGTTTTACGAGGAAAATTTTCTCCGCGACGCAAACCTGGTTGCCAGAAAAGATGCGTTTGCCTGGATACATTTGCCGCCCGACGAAGAGAAGCTGGCACAGGCAAAACGCAGACTAAAGTATGACGAGCTGTTTTTGATGCAGTTGGGCCTGGCGCTTCGCAGATACAAAGTGCAGCATTTTTCAAGCGCGACGCCCTGCCTTTGCAGCGACGAGATTGACCGGCGAATCCGAAGGCGTTTTCCGTTTTTGCTCACCGAGGACCAGAACGCCTGCATCGCCGAGATTGTCGCTGATATGGCAGGCGCCAAGCCGATGAATCGGCTGCTGCAGGGTGACGTCGGCTCAGGCAAAACAGTGGTGGCACTGTATGCGGCCCTGCTGGCCGTTGCCAACAAAACACAGGCGGCGATCATGACGCCTACCGAGATTTTAGCCGGTCAGCATTTTCTCAGTATGGAGAGATACCTCAAGAGCAGCGGAGTAAAAAGGGTCTTGCTGACACGAGGATTGAGCGGCAAAAAGCGAACCCAGCTCTTAGGCCAGATAAAGCGCGGCGAGATTGACATCGCCGTCGGAACGGTGGCGCTGCTGCAGAAAGACGTTGAGTTTCGCAAGCTCGGCCTAGTAGTGATCGACGAGCAGCACAAATTCGGAGTGCATCAGCGGGCACAACTGCGAAACACAGATGGACACGGACAAAAAACGGACGAGCACGAACGTCAGTGTCCGTCTGTCTTCAGTCAGTGTCGTTCCGTGTCTCCGCACTGTCTGGTCATGACCGCCACGCCCATCCCCCGCACGCTGGCGATGACGGCGTTCGGAGATTTGGACGTCTCTATCATCAAACGTTCTCCGCCGGGCAGAGGCACCGTGATTACCCGCTGGGTGACCCCACAGAACCGCGAAAAGGCCTACCAATTCATCCGCGAGCGTTTACGCGCCAAGAAGCAGGCGTATTTCGTTTATCCGCGGATTGCAATGCTTGCGGAAGATGGGCAACTCAAGGCTGCTGTTGAAGGATGGAAAAAACTGTCGGCGGAAATCTTCCCGGAGTTTTCCGTAGAGCTGCTGCATGGGCAGATGCCCTCGGCAAAAAAACAGCAGATTATGGCTGAATTCAGGAAGGGCAAAATCGACATACTGGTTTCTACGATTGTGGTAGAGGTTGGCGTGGACGTGCCCAACGCGACGATAATGGTTGTAGAGGGGGCGGACAGGTTCGGACTGGCGCAGTTGCATCAGCTCAGAGGACGGATCGGCAGGGGACAGGCCAAATCGTATTGTCTTTTATTTGCAGAAACCGACAGTGACGTAGCCAAAAGCAGACTTGAAGTAATGACCAGGATCAACGACGGTTTCCAGATAGCTGAGCACGATTTGCGGCTGCGCGGGCCGGGCGAGTTTTTCAGCGCCCGCCAGCATGGGCTGCCCGACTTGAAGATCGCAAATATCATCGATGATTTTGACTTATTAGTTATGGCGCGAAAGAAAGCCTTTGAGCTGGTCGCACAGGATCCTATGCTGACAAAATCCGAGCACCGGAATCTTCGCCGTGCGTTGCTGAGCAAGTTCGGCGAGTCGCTGGGCCTGGCCGACATTGCCTGACAATTGACAATCCATGGCTAACCGTTGATAATTCGCTTATGAAGATCGCCTACAAGAATAAGCGGTTGGAGAAGGTCCTGATCGGCGTAAAGGCTGTAACCTCGGCACTGGTGGTGGCGTCGTTTGTGCTACTGTTCGGCTTTGATGAGCCACTGCTGCCGGCACACATTCTGTTTGGAGCCCAGATAGCCCTGCTGTTTGTTTTTATTGCCGGCAAGATCATCCGTCTTTTTAACGCCCAGCGGGCAAAGGACTATTTGATCACCAGATGGTTCGAGATACCGCTGTTACTCGCTCTGGCGGCAGCAGTGTTCGGATCGAGCCGGTGGTTTGCCCGAGTTGAGCCCGACACAGTCAGACACTTAGCGGTGGGTCTGTACCTTATCGTTCAGGTGATGACGAAGGTTTGTATCACCTCGGTAAATCTGGCGGCATCGGGCAGAAATCCTACTCGCACTCTAATCGTCAGTTTCCTGGTCCTGATCTTTTCCGGGGCGGGCCTGCTGATGTTGCCGAGGGCATCGACCAAGGAAAACGCCGGTTTTGTCGACGCCCTGTTTACGGCGACCAGTGCCACGTGCGTCACCGGGCTTATCGTAAGGGATACAGGCCAGGACTTTAGCCTCATGGGCCAGATAATTATCCTTGTGCTTATCCAGCTTGGCGGCTTGGGCATTATGGTATTTGGCGTGGTCTTTGCGCTGCTGTTGGGCCAGGCGCTGAGCTTGCGTGAGTCTGTAGCCATGCAGGACCTTCTCAGCGCCCGCACGCTCAGCCAGATAGGCAATATGATATTCTTCATTTTTGTCGGCACGGTCCTGATTGAGGGGGTCGGGGCGGTCAGCCTGTTCGGGATGTGGGACGATGCGCCGGGCTGGGCCGGCAACGTCCATCAGCAGTGGTACTGCAGCATTTTCCATTCCATAAGCGCCTTCTGTAACGCGGGCTTCGGATTGTTCGGTGATAGTTTGATTAGCTACAACAGGAGCTGGGGCGTATACGTGGTGGTCTGCCCACTGATAGTCCTGGGAGGGCTTGGCTTCGGCGTCTTGTACAACCTGGCTGCGGTGGTTGCCGACAGGGTCAATCGCTTCTTCAAAAGATTGTTCTACAAACAATGCCGAATTTCGATGGAAGCGCCCAAGAAGCTGCGGTTGCAGACCAAGATTGTGCTGAGCGTAAGTGCCGCCCTGATTGTTCTGGGGACCGGTGCGATTCTGTTATTTGAGCGCTGGGCAAGCCGGGATAATCCGGCCAATAGTCCTGATATTCTGGGCGCCTTTTTCCAGTCGGTCACGGCCCGGACGGCTGGCTTTAACACGGTCGATATTGCCGCGTTGTCGGCGCCGAGCAAGTTCGTTTTGATTTTGCTAATGTTCATCGGTGGCTCGCCCGGCTCAAGCGCCGGCGGCATCAAAACGGTGACATTGGCGGTGATAGTAATGACCGTTTTCGCGGCGCTGCGCAGACGCTCGGAAGTGGAGATGTTCAGGCGTTCTATAGGGATTGCCGTCGTGGGAAGAGCCATTACCGTCGCGATGCTTTTTGTGACGGTGCTGTTTTTAGGAACATTCGCTCTCAGCATCACCGAAAACGCAAATCCGAGGAACTTTACGCTGCTGGACATTATGTTCGAGACAGGCTCTGCTCTGGGCACCGTAGGGTTGACGACCGGTATCACGGGGTTTTTGACAACGGCAGGTAAACTGATTATTATTGTTGTCATGCTTGTAGGCAGGTTGGGCCCCCTGACGCTGCTGGCGGCGCTGACGTTTGATCTCAAGCCCGCCCAATACAATTATCCGGAAGAGCCGATAATTGTCGGCTAAAAACGCATCCGGCGGCACGTGAGGCCAGGCCCGAATACGAGGGACGAGTTATGAGGCGTTTTACGGTAATAGGACTGGGGCGATTCGGCGAGAAACTGGCTGTTGCGCTGGCCATGAGCGGTGCTGAAGTTATTGCCATTGACAAGGATAGAGAAGAGGTGGATCTGATCCGCGACCAGGTAAGTCACGCCGTTCGGCTCGACAGCACGGACGAAGAGGCCTTGAAGGCCCAGGGAGTCGATAAGGTCGATGTGGCTATCGTCGGCATTGGCCAGGGTACCGGGCAAGGATTCGAGGCGGCCGTCTTGACGGTAGTAAATCTGAAACAGATGGGTGTGAAACAAATCTACGCCCGAGCTGAGAGTTTGACTGCGGGGGAGGTCTTCTCCAAAGTCGGCGCTACGGAGGTTATCTATCCGGAGATCGAGTCCGCACAGAGATGGGCGTACAAACTGATCGCCCCGCAGATAGGCGAAAAGATAGATTTCGCGGAGGGCTACAGCCTTGCGCGGATAAGGGCGCCAGCCAGCTTTGACGGCAGGACCGTGATGGACCTGCAGTTGCGCCAGAAACACAATGTCAACCTCGTTCTGATAAAAAGAGGCGAGGGTAGCAAAGCCAAGAAAAGCGAAAAGGGCGACATCATAAACGTTCCCATGCCCAGCACGGTCATTTACCAGGGCGACATCTTGATGGTGGCCGGCTCCGACGCCGACCTGGCAGCCCTGCCGCAGGAGTAAAGCTGACTTTGGCAACTGGTTAAATGGTAAGTAGTTAAATGATCTTTAGTTGCCAGTAATCCCGCAATACCAGAGCGTGTATTTATGAAAGAGCTTTCTACAGAACTACTCGATGAAATTACTAAGCGATTAGCCGAGTCGATACACCCGGAGCGGATTTATCTTTTTGGCTCACACGCTGCGGGCTACGCCTGAGGAGTGGTATTTCGTGAATGGTATTTGGGCTGACAGCCAACGACCAAATAGTATCGACTAATTT
>CAZPJZ010000071.1:0-9203 GCA_964586995.1 uncultured Pirellulales bacterium
TAGCAGCCGTCGCGTGCCAGTTCGGACCGGTCGCGATCAGCACGGCGTCGATATCCTCGCGGGCGAGTAGCTCGCGCATGTCGATATACGCCGCGCAGTCTTTGTTGCCGTTGTGGGCATCGACCATGTCCTTGGCATGCTGCCGGTTGTCGCCCCGTGCGTCACAGACGGCTACGCACCGCAAATCAGGCTCCCGTAGGAAGCAACCTAGCACATACCGGCCGCGATTGCCGATCCCAATGGCACCCAGTACAATTCGTCCGCTGGGGGCCACACTGCCATTCTTGCCCAGCGCCGTGCCTGGGACCACTTGCGGCAGCGCCAGGCAGACACCTGCCTGTACTGCGGTTTTTAGGAACTGCCGCCGGTTTAGACCAGCATTTTTTTTGCACATACTTGACCTCCTGCTGAGTAAGAATCTACAAGGTGTGGTCATTACGCTTCTAAACTGGCCACACATCCGGAAAGTATAGCTGGAAGTCCTATCCTATGCAAAGCGATTCTCTCGCCACTAACAGCGCGCCGGCAGACCGGCGGGTCCGCATCCACGCATCAAGACAAGGAGCCCTACTGGATTAGCGGATCCTCAGACGTGGCGGCGAAGTGCCTTATTAGACTCTTGCCCGTACCTGGCCGCACAGCATTTCGTTTCCCAACGCTAAGTAACATTACGTTTAGCGGGTAGGGTGGGCTTTAGCCCACCAAGAAAACTTGCCCGCCGCGGCGGGTAAAATGGTGGGGCAAGCCCCACCCTACACGTTGCTCAAGATTGTACGTCAGCGCCGACAATCTGAAGACGTACCACCCAATCACGGTGAAAGACGCCAGCGGTGCCGATTACATCCCCCATGAACCGGAAAATCCGGAGTATCCCGTACTCAGCAGACAACGGCAATACCGTAAAGATCGCATATGCCTTCGGACCTGGCCAATCGCGATGCGCACACGATGCTCTTCAACCCGCAATACGAATCCGCAAATATGATCATTCAGGACGGCGTGATTCTGGCCTCCCATCGCTTGAATGCCGTCTCCAGACTTCCCTTGTTGACCAAGATGTCACGACGGTCCTATGTATGCTTGACAAGCGCACCCGTTATTTTCGTAGGGATGCTGCTTTTGCCAATCCTGACATCTACCGCCTTCTTGAAATGGAAAATTACTTCTATGCGATACGCCTAAAGGGCAATAACATACTTCAGGGCCATATTGAGCATCTGTTGACCCGTCCTGTAGGTCGTCCTCCTAAAAAGCCGATTGTTCAGTATCACAGTTTTCGATACCAAGCAGCCAGTTGGGTTATAGCTCGGAGAGTAGTTTCCAAGATTGAATGGCATGAAGGAGAACTTTTTCCAAGGATAGGATTTGTTGTGACCAACCTTCGCTGGAAACACAGCAATGTGGTAAAGTTTTACAACAAGCGTGGAACAGCGGAACAATGGATCAAGGAAGGCAAGTATGCATTAAAGTGGACACGGCTTTCCTGTCGTGATTTTGATGACAATCAGGTTCGACTCCAACTGTTCTGTATGGCGTATAATGTTGGCAACTTCCTAAGGCGTTTGGCGTTGCCCAAGCAGATCAAAGACTGGTCACTGCGAACCATGCGTGAAAAGCTGGTCAAGATTGGGGCCAAGGTTGTTAGCCACGCCCGCTATGTGACATTTCAAATGGCAGAAGTGTTGGTGTCAAGGTCTCTGTTTTATGAAATTCTTGAAAAAATAAAACGCTTGAAACCGATACCGGTTGGATATGACTAATGAGAAGAGACGCTGAAAAACCCGATTTGATGAACACTATAGCGGTCGAGGTCTGGACAGATGCAGGGATTTCGAGCAGTCTGGGACCCGCAAATCTGGTCTTTCGTATAAATCTGCAAGAAAGCTGCCTTAAAAAGAGAAATCTTGACAGTTCAAGTTGAATTTGGCCAAATTATTGGCATCGAAAGGACTGAATTATGTTTTGTAAACGTTTAAATGGGAAATGTCAGTTTAGGAAAAAGCATTCGATATGAAGAAAGGAAGTTTGATGAAAAAAAACAAATTGGCAGCGATCATGGTTCTGTGCTGCATAGCCACGCCCGGCCCGGTTTTCGGGGCGGCAAAATGGTGGGAGATGCCCGCTCCCGACTTCACCAAAGGCGAAAAGATCCCTGAAGCCGCGAAGCACGACTGGAATCTCGGCGCCACCGGTCTGCGCGGTTGGATTTATTGGAAAACTTACGACGCCCGCCAGATCGCGATCACCAAGGTGGAGAAGGGTTCTCCCGCTGACGGCGTTGTCGCGGTCGGCGACGTGATTCTCGGAGTCGGCGGCAAGCCGTTTTCCTATGACGCGCGCACCGAAATGGGCAAGGCCCTGACCCTTGCCGAATCGGAAGCCGGCCAAGGCAATCTCAGCCTGACCCGGTGGCGCGCAGGCAGCACGGCGGAGGTCGTGGTGAAGCTTCCGGTGCTCGGAACTTACAGCGCCACGGCTCCCTACAATTGCCCGAAGTCCAAACGCATTCTCGAACAAGGGTGCAGGGACCTCGCCAAGCGGATGGCTGATCCCGCGTATGCCAACAACATTGGAGATCTCATCCCCCGGTCGCTGAACGCCCTCGCCTTGTTAGCCAGCGGCGACCCCGCCTACCTCCCGCTGGTCAAGAAGGAAGCCGAGTGGTTCGCGAACGCCACCTTGGATAAAGACATGGCATCATGGTATTATTCCTACACCATGATGCTCCTGTCCGAATACAAGATCGCAACGGGCGATGCTTCGGTCATGCCGGGCTTAACGCGGCTCGCGCTCGAAGCCGCCCGTGGTCAAAGCGCGGTGGGCTCGTGGGGCCACAGGTTCGCTCGGCCCGACGGACGACTTTACGGCTACGGGATGATGAACGCCACTGGTGTGCCGCTGACCATTTCGTTGGCGATGGCGCGCAAGGCTGGCGTGAAAGACCCGGACTTGGATCTGGCGATCGAGCGCAGTGCCAAGCTGCTGCGTTTTTACATCGGCAAAGGCGCGATTCCTTACGGCGATCACTCTCCATGGATTCTAACTCACGATGACAATGGCAAGTGCGGGGAGGCTGCGGTCATGTTCAACCTGCTCGGCGAGGCGAAAGGCGCGGAGTTTTTCTCCCGCATGAGCGTGGCCTCCCACGGACCGGAGCGCGAATGCGGGCACACTGGTAATTTTTTCAATATGCTCTGGGCCATGCCCGGAGTTGCCCTGTCGGGCCCCCAGGCGACGGGGGCGTGGATGAACGAATTTGGGACGTGGTATTTCGACATGGCACGCGGTTCGGACGGAATTTTCCCCCATCAAGAACCGCTGGGTGCGGATGATATGGACTCTTACGTGGGCTGGGACTGCACCGCCGGCTATCTGTTGGCCTACGCCATGCCACTCAAAAAAATCCTGCTCACCGGCAGACAGCCGAAACTCGCGCCGCAGCTTGATGCCGCCGCCAAGGCTCTGATTCTCGATGGTCGCGGCTGGAGCGACACGGATCGCTACAGCGCCTACGACAAACTCAGCCTGGATCATCTGTTAGAAGCGCTTGGCAGTTGGTCGCCGATTGTGCGCGATCGCGCCGCCACGGCGCTGGGCCGCCGCAAAGGCGAGCAACCGGTCGCCGCCCTCGTGAAGATGCTTTCCGCCCCGCGTCTGGAACCCCGCTACGGCGCCTGCGATGCGCTCGCTCAGTTCGGTGCTGCCGCTGCCCCCGCCGTGCCGGAATTGACAAAACTCCTCTCACACAGCGACCTCTGGCTGCGCGTCAAAGCCGCCGAGACATTGTCGGAAATAGGTGCCGCCGCCATGTCCACGGTGCCGATCCTGCTGGAACGACTCGCTCAGAAAGCCACGGCCGAAGATCCGCGCGGCATGGAGCAACGCTATCTATGCTCCACTGTCTTTGGAAAGATGCTGAAACATTCACTTGCCGGCGTGGACCAGGACTTGCTCCGCAAAGCCGTGGTCGCCGGACTGCAAAACCAGGACGGTTACGCCCGCGGCTTTATCAGCGGCATCTATCCGCAGTTGAGCTATGAGCAAATCAAGCCACTGCTTCCCGCCATCAACCAGGCAATTGTCGAACCGGCGCCGAGTGGAGAAATGTTTGCCGACGGGGTCCGCCTGGACGGTCTCCGCATCCTGGCCAAACACCACATCGAGGAAGGCATCAGCGCCTGCGTGAAATACACCCGCGATCAGAATCAATGGTGGAGCGAGGAGCGGACGCCGGAAATCATGAAGATCCTCCTCAGCTACGGCACCCACGCCAAGGCGGTCATTCCGGAATTGACCAAGATCGCGCACTTCTTCGAAAAGGAGGAAAAAGACTTTCCTCCGGATCTGATGCTCGTGAAGGCCAAGTGCGTCCGCGAAACGATCGCTGCGATTGAAGCCTCGACGGACTCCCCGGAGCTCATCCGACTCAAATAGGACAAGAATCCCCACCGAATCACCTACGCAAAGTGAACGCAACTGGGAAACTGAGAGGATTAGAAACTGACATGAAGAGGATACGCTACACCGCATGGCTGGCTGGATTCATCTCGCTACTGGTTTTGTCGCAGGCCGTGCCGAGGAGAAATTGGAGCGCGGAAAGGATCGCATTGATGTCCCTGCCATCGGGGCCGGGTTGTAGACCTTTGGGAATAACTATAGTCGGCACAAAAGGAGAACGGACATGAGCAGGATTCAGTGGCATAGCAGTGTGTTTGGCATGGCGTTGTGTGCGTCGACGATTGAATGGCGCTGGGGGAATGACTTTCAGAGACGCTTGGAATACCTCAAGCGCTATGGAGTTCATGCCAGGGAAGTAATACCGCTGTTGAAGGAAAAACGCCCGGAAAGCTGGCGGGAGGCCGAGACGAAGACCTTCGACAAACTGATAGGCGAAATTGAAGCATGCAGCGACGCGCCAACATTGGTCTCGTTGAAGGATTTCATCGCAACAGCATCCGCAGGCGGGGATGCTTCGCACAACACGGAGAAATGAACGCCATGAACAACAAAGGAGAACGCATGAAACATAATATGATGATCGCAGTGGTTGTCGGCCTGATGTCAGTTGTTAGCAGTCAGGCGGCGGACAGAACGTTGAAGGTATTCATCCTGGCCGGACAGTCGAACATGGAGGGCCAGGGCGTCGCCGACCTGGAAGGCAAGAATTACAACGAAGGCAGAGGCACGCTAAACTATATAATGAAGGATCCCGCCAAGGCTCCCCTCTACAAGCACCTTAAAGACGACCAAGACCAATGGACAGTGCGTGATGATGTCTGGATCTGGTACAAGCCTGAAAACAGACCTATAAAATCTGGCCCACTCACTATAGGCTTCACCATCTACGAAGGCAAGCACCACTTCGGCCCAGAGCTGCAATTCGGCCACGTCATCGGCGACCATCTCACCAACCAGGTACTGCTCATCAAAACGGCTTGGGGCGGCAAAAGTCTTTATGAGGACTTCCGGCCAACAAGTTCCAGCGGCAAGGTCGGGTTTTACTATACCAAGATGGTGGAGGAAATCCATGAGACCCTTGAGAACCTCCAGAAATACTTTCCAGACTACGATGGCGGCGGATATGAAATAGCCGGTTTTGTCTGGTACCACGGCTGGAACGACGGGTGCGACCCGAAGAATGCCGTGCCAGAATACGAGAAGAACCTGGTGAACCTGATCAAGGATATACGCAACGACCTGAAGGTGCCCAACCTGCCGGTAGTGATCGGAGAGCTGACTGGCCCTTGGGTGAAAGCAGAGGGTCAGTGGGCGGCCATCAGGAAGGCTCAGGCAGACGCAGCGGCCAGACCGGAGTTCAAAGGCACGGTGCTGTTTGTCGAGACCCATGGCTTTGTACGGCTACCTGAGGAGTCTCCCTGTCCGACACACGGACACCACGAGTTTGCCAATGCTGAGACCTATTTCCTGGTTGGCAATGCTCTGGGCGAAGGGATGATGAAGCTGGTTAAGGCGGCCCATGTCGATGAAAAGCCCGGTCCGCCAAAGCCTGCCGGTGTCATACAGCTCATGCTGCTGTGTGGCCGATAGTGATTAGAATCCATCCGCCAACGCTTCACAACGTATTTCATCTCATCGATATGTAAGAACAACTCGCCATTGAGAAGCTCGTCACGCATTGGGCTATTGAATGACTCCACGTATCCGTTTTCCCACGGACTGCCCGGCTCGATGAACAGCGTGTCCACGCCCAGCTCTTTCAAGAGCCTCTTAACGACCTCGGCGGTGAACTGAAAGCCATTGTCACTGCGAAGATACACCGGACAGCCGCGGACCAGGAACAAATAACGCAAGAGCCCAATCACGTCATACTGCTTGATGCTTGAGGCCACCTCTGAGGCCAGGCATTCTCGCGGGAAATAGCGATAACGTCTGCACAGACTGCCACGCAAGCATCGGCTGACCACACGCAAGTGCAAATGGAAGTAGGTCTGAACAGACCTGTCGATCCCAGAAGACCAACCGCCGCCACTTGCGCAGCATCGTGGTGAATCCGCAATGGCGCGCATTATCGAGCAGCATCTTCCTGGCGTGTCACGATCGGCACATAGCCTACTTCCATGCCTGCCGGAGGCGTCACGAGCAAGGCCGGGTCGAGCTTCGCGAGGGTTCCGCTGCTGGGCGGCGCCATGTAGTCTCTGTCGATTGGCCAGGTGGCGTGAATCTTCTCGACAAAGGACTGTAATTTCGCTTTCTTGTGCTGGCTCCAATTATACTGCTGGAACGAGGGTTGATCCACAAAGCGATACCAGCGGTAGGTGACGGTCGAGCCGTCCGCAAGATTAACCTTGTAGGGCCCGCTCTTCGGGCCTGGGTTGGTCCAGGCGCCGCTCTCCGGCGAAGTGTAGGGAGCGCCCCGATCCGCCAGTCTGAACTGCGCGGTCAGGAGCTTCGTCTCGGCGGGGACTTCCGCAGGGGATACGACCACGCGGTTGTCGCCGACGTGTTTGAAATATTGTGGAAAATAGCCATTGGCATTAGCCGTGCCATCATACCACTCCAGGCCCCACACGTTGGATTCATAGACCTTGGTGTTGAAGATTTTCTCAACACCGGTGATTACTTTGCCGCCATGGTCGAAACGCGTGGTTCGCGTGCTTAACGCCGCCTTCCAAGCGCCCTTCTCGTCGAATTGTCCGGAGCAGGCTAGGCCGCCGTCCCGCCATGCCTTAAAGGCGTCATAAAGGGCCGCCTTGGAGTAATACGTTACGTCCTGCACCAGCAGGGTTCTTCCCTGGCTGTCCACTGGGAACTGCAACCTCGGGATCTTCGAATAGACCACGCCCTGGGCGTCCTGCGACTGAAAACACGGCACAGTATTGATCTCCATGGCGCCGCCACCCATTCTGCCCGGCCGGGCGTCCAGCCCCCGTCCATAGATAAACGGGTAATTGAACAGCTTGCCGATCTTGCTCCAGGTCTCGGGGATATAGTAGGCCATCGGGCCTTTGAAGTTGGCCGCGCTCAGGAAACATGTCCAGGCCTGATCGCCGGTGGGCGGGTCCCCCGTGGTAGGCTCCGTAAAGGGCAAGGCCATGTACGTATAACCCAGAAACTTGCCATTCGGATTGCCTTCAAAAGGCAGCGCATCCGGCGGAATCAGCAGGCGGTTACTCAGTTGAGCGATACCCAGGCGATTATCCGGCAGGGCCGTGCTGCTGTAGAAGAACGACCACCCGGGCGATCCGACCTCATAGTCGTAACATTGCGGCGTGGCATTCATGCTGAATTTCGGCGGCCCGTAGCGGAATCGATTGCCCGCCCAATAGCCAAGGCCACCTTCCACGGTCTGAAAGACACTACTCCACGTGGGCCCTCGAGCTGGCCAGTGATCTCTGGCGTGTGTGCCAATTGGAGCCAGCGGAGCGTCCTTGTTATCCGAGTTGTCCGGTGTGATCCAGGCACTGGGCAAACCGATCTGAAAGTGAGCAAGCGGCTCAGCAACCAGCGGCCAGACGGCGGAATAAAAACCCATGCCTGCACTGTACTCGGACTCTGCCGGAGGCCGGGATGTGCTGAAGCTGATGTACCCGTGCAGACCGCGGGAATTTGAAGTGACAACACCTGCCTGGCCTTTCGCGGCGTCACTTGCAGCATTATCTTGCCCCATACAGGCCCACGACAGGGCTGAGACGATAACGGTGGCTGATAACGACGTTCTCATTTCTTTCTCCTTGTTCATAATGAAAATGACCGCCCCTAAAACTTAAATCATTATACCAAGCAGACGTATGGTTACCCATAAGAATAGTGGCCTCATCTCTCGACTTTGTTCGGGTTACGTAGGAGGGACTCGGCCCCAAATCTTGCGGGGCAGCTCATAAAATGCTGGCTCTTCGGGTCGCAGTTCAGCCCGGCTGAAGGGCAAGAAGGTCGTTCACAGCAAGAAATGACTCGCCCATTTCGGCGAAGAACTCTTTCTGATCAATCAATTCATAGTGTTCCGTCATGCGCCGCTGATGTGCAAAACGGACTCGTATCTGCCCACAGGTCGGATATTGGTACCTTGCGCCGTGTTTTCAACTTAGCTATAGAGCCACGCGGTTATCTAGCCGAAGGGCAAAACCCGTTTGCTAAGATCAAGAAACGAAAAATGGCCCAGAATTCACTTCGATATGTTGCTGTTGAAGAATATCATGCCTTGACGAATGAGGCCAAGGACCTTTGGTGGAATAGCTTGATTTCAATCGCATACGGCAGTGGCCTTAGACGTAACGAAATCCTGCATCTGACTTGGGCAGACGTGGATTCTGAAAATCAGCAAATCCATGTCACCCCTAAGAAAGCAACCGCGGGAACACTCGAGTGGGAACCGAAAGATCACGAAAAGCGCGTTGTTCCAATGTCTGATGAAACAGCACAACTGCTGGCAAACTTACAGGCTCAAGCTGAAGAAGGACTCCCATATATTTTTATTTCTCCGAAACGGCTTGAGAGAATTCGAGAACGTCACAAGATTGAAGAGTGGACTCCACGTTCGGAAGTCATCAACAACTTGGCCAGGGATTTCGGCCTTAAGGTCACTGCCGACCTTGCCCTTGTAAACCAGCCTTCCTTGGTCCCTCTCGCCAAGCAGCAGTACCCTTGGACGGGGCGGTTTCTGAGGGTGGATTACTTGTCAATTGATAGACATGCCGCGACAACCTGCGGTCTTGCTTTTGTCGACGAGCGACTGTGAAATCCAC
>CAZPJZ010000072.1:0-9165 GCA_964586995.1 uncultured Pirellulales bacterium
CAAATCCTCCGCAGTTAGGCGTCCTGTGGAGGCCGGATTTGCTCAAATAATATATTTCCAACTTCGATTTTTTGACCATCTTGCGCACGATTTCATTGCTAAGGAACTAATCCTCGTATTTCGCAACTCAGCGGCCGGCCACGGTCCGCGCCGCAGACATTCTACTGTTTAGCTGCTGCCTGAGCCACTCGGGACGGTTGGTGGTTATTCCATCTACTCCAAGTTTCACCAGCCGCATCGCCTCATCAGGATCGTCTACCGTCCAGACATATAGCTTTTGCCTGGAAGCCTTGACGGCACGGACAAACTCTTCCGTAACGCCGGCATAGTGAACATCCAGACCATCGAGGCCCTTGTCCTCGGCCATTTGGACCAGCTTCGGATCGTGTGGAATCCACTGCTCGGTTTCCTTATCTTTGTCGGTGCCCTTCAGCCAATAGGTGGGGACATCAATCAACACCTTGGACATTGCCACCGTCTCCAGGTCGAAACCGATAATGACGATTTGCGACATTTTGCCGCTCTCTATGATAAGCTCCCGGAGCAAGGGCAAAATCTCTTTGCCGCATTTTATCTCCACGTAGAGCTTTCGTTTGGGAGGAATTGTCTTGAGAATGTCGGCCAGGAAGGGAATTCGCTCTCCGGCAAATTCTTCCGCCTTGAAGCGTCCGACGTCGAGCTTGCGCAGCTCTTCAGAGGTAGTCTCTCTGACTTTTAGGTCTGTTCCGGCCGTGCGCTTTGTCGAGGCATCATGGATTACCATGATGCGATTATCCTTCGACAAGTGCACATCGACTTCCACATCCGCTCCTTTTTGCCAGCCGAGCAGGACTGAAGCGGTTGTGTTCTCCGAAGCCAGGTGCGATGCCCCGCGGTGTGCAATGATCTCGACGGACTTGCCGCACCCCGATATGCTGATAACGAACAAACAGAATAGCCCACAGAGACTGAGACGATTCATTTCGTACACCTCATCTTGAAAGCGTTCGGGTTATAATACCGGATTCGGCACGGGTAGGAAGAGAAAATCACGACTTCTACGAGGGACCGGCAAAGCGACGAATGGGCAGAGTGCACCCGGCGCGGTGAAGGATGGAGACGGGGGGAATCGAACCCCCATTTCCGCGATGCGACCGCGGCGTGTTCCCGTTGCACCACGTCCCCGAGTTTACCTAAAAGCTCTGTTCTGCAAAAACCTTCGACAGTCTCAACGCGCCCTGGCTGGCTGACCTGCTGAATCGCAGCGACTCAGAACTGCCATCTCTCATAGCAAACTATCTTGCCAAGCGGCTCGCGGTTCGGCTCTTTTCTGCTATCGGCCGGATAACCGACAGCCATCAATTCAATTATAGCAACATTTTCCGGAATGCCCACAATGGGCCGAACTTTTTCCGGGTAGAACGAGCCGATCCAGCAGGTTGCCAGGCCCAGCTCCGCCGCCTGCAAGGCGATATGCTCCAGCGCTATAGCGACGTCGATGGGGCCGACCGCCTGGCCGCACCGCATCACTTCGTCGCTGGTGCTGCACGCAATAATGATCGCCCCGGCTTTTTCCAGGAATCTCTGATTGTTGGCGGCTTGGGCCAGCTTCTGTTTGGCGTGTCTTTCTGTAACCACTACGAACCGCCAATCCTGCAAATTCTTTGCCGATGGCGCCAGCCGGGCAGCCTCGAAAATCTGTTCGAGCTTTTCCGGCTCTATCAGTTTATCCTGATATGCCCGGCAGGAATACCTTCTACGAATGATTTCAAGTACCGTCATAAAAGAGCACCTCGAATTCGGTCTACAGTATGGACCGACTAGCACGAGTATAGAACGGCGAAAGTTTCGATGCAAGGGCCAAGAGTTTATATTCTTGGCTGTCGCAAATATTCGCAGCCGCAGGCACTTCCGACAGAGAAAGTTGCCGCTTGCGTCGCGGCTCTACTCGAAGAAAAGCGTGCCGAACTTGTTAAACTCGTGAAAACTGGGTCCGACGCGGGCCCAGTCCCAGCTCGTGCTCCTGCCGTCGTCGTAATCAACGCGATAGAAGTTGGCTCGCCACCGTGTTCCCGGCTGCGGAGGAACATTTTGCAGGGGCTTGAGCAGTTCGTATGGAACAAACACCTCTGCTTTCCAACCTGTCACGCGGGCACCCGACTGCTTGGGGCCGCCCGTGACCGTGGTGGCTTTTTGTGTTTTCCGTTTGCCCTCGTAGTGCCACGGCCGCCAGCCGAGAAATTTGCCGCCAAAATTGGGGATGAGAATCGGCAGCTCGAAACCCAGCGGCGAAATCTCGTACTCGAAGTAGACTGTGTACCGCTCGTCCGGCCACAAGAAGAACTCGAATACGTCCTCGTTCCACAGGTCGAGAAAGTCCTCAGTCATCGTGGCGGTGAGCGTGCTATCCTCGGCGTCCATGAGCACGTAAAGTCCGGTCCGGGAGTACAGCACCTTGACTTGCGTTTTATACTTGTGACCATCGGCGGTGCGCAAATGAAGCTGCTCCCAGGCGGCCTTCTTCCAGGCGGGCGCGTCGCCTCTGCCGCTTATGACGAAATCTTCCGTCTGCCGGACCCGCAGCAGTTTGGCAGTCGGTTCTTCTTGGGCCGCTTGCTGCGTCAACGCCCACGAACCCCAGCCTGCCACCAGAGCCAGAACCGGCCCCACAAGTACACGCACCTTCATAATGATTCCTCCTTCTGGCGTACGGTCAATTGTACTATAGCACCTTAGTCCGTCCGGGCATGGCAATTGGGTAACGGCCCTGGGCGTCGGGCTTGACCGGCGGTTCGCTGTCCATCGTGTAATGGTCCAGGCCGGGGGCCAGCTCCAGGTCCGAAGCCATCGCCTGCTCCCACGTGATCATCTGGCCCGACTCGGCGGCCATGCGGCCAAGGATGCCCGTCATGGCTGCATAGGCGCTGCGCTCGGTCTCGTTGTAAGCCTTGTCCTTGCGGATCGCCTCGAAAAGCAAATCGTGCTCCACCTGGTACTGATTGGTGCGCGGGCCATCGTATTTCCAGATCAGGGTCTGCGAGGTTTGCTGGTGGCCTTTGAAGATGCGGGGATCAGGAATTCCTTCGCCGAGCACGGCCGACCCATTCGCGCCGTGAATAATGTCGCCGAAGAAGCCCCAGCAGTTGTCCATGTGACGGCCCTGGGCCAGCAGCCGTGTGCCGTCAGGAAACGTGTATTCCACCGAGTAGTGGTCGAACAACTGATCCGGCTCGGTCCGGACCTGCCGCCCGCCCTGGCCCTGGGCCGATACCGGCCAGGCATCCTTGCACCAGCAGCACACGTCAAGGTTGTGAATCAGCCAGTCCAGGATGAAGCTGCCGTTCAGCCAGGTGAAGCAGGAGTAGTTGCGGATCTGGTGGGCCATCTCGCTCATCTCGGCGGATTTTGGAGCTAATCCCACGCGACCATGCTCGCGGTAGGCCCAGCAGGTAATGATATTGCCGATGACCCCTTCGTGCAGTTGCCGGACCGCCTCTTCGAGCGGCTTGTAGTGACGGCTCATCAACCCGCCGGCGATCTTGAGATTCTTCCCTGCCGCTTGCCCGGCCTTGAGCACGCGGCGAACGCCCGGGGCATCGACGGCAAACGACTTTTCCATGAACACGTGGCAGCCTTTTGCCACCGCGTATTCCAGGTGGCTCGGCCGAAATGCCGGAGGCGTGGCCAGGATAACGACCCCGCCCGGCGCGATACAGTCGATGGCCTTTTTGTACCCATCCATGTCGAGGAACTGCCGATCAGCGGGCACGTCAACCTGTGTGCTGAACTGCTGGGAGAGGCTTTTGAGGCTCGTGGCCATGCGGGAGGAAAACACATCCGCCAGAGCGACCAGCTTGGTCGGTCCCTGGGTCGATAGGGCGTTGACTGCTGCACCGGTCCCGCGCCCGCCGCAGCCGACCAGAGCCACCTTGACCGTGTTCTGCTCGGCGGCATGGGCCCGCACTGTAATGGCGCTGGCAAGCGCTGCGCCGGCCAAGGCACCGGATGTCTGCTTGAGGAACTCACGGCGGGATGTAAAAGATTGGCCAGTATTGTGCTTCGCTTTCATTGAGCACCCCTTTCTTTCTATCAGATGAGCAATATTCAAATCGCAAAACAGTGCAGGGACGCCCGACCCGTGGCCGGGGCTAACAGCATACCGGCCCATCATGGTACGGTGACCGGGGCCGAAGTGCAAGTGTTTGCCGAGTCGCAGCCGCATCGGATATTATCGCACCGAACTATGGCAGCCGGACACAGGCCTGCGAAAGGACACCGTCCAGGCTTTGATCGGCCATAACGCCTGACCCTTTTCTGGATTGCCTTATCACCGGCATGTGGTTTAGAATCTACCGAGTGAATCTTCGCCGCGGCATCCACCATATCGGTTGGAGAAGATGGATGCACAGAGCAAGTGATTGTAGGACCGAGTCCGCGGTTTAGTACCGGTGATACGTTATTGGACAACACGTGATAAACTTGCCAGGAAAATAGGCTATGAAGTCTCCTCAAGATACCTCTAATTGTGGACTGTATTTATTGATAATGGTGCTGAGCTCGCCGGTCGCCGCAGGCCCGATGATGGCGATAGCAGAGGCAAAGCAAGATTCAGCAAGTGTGGTGGTCTGGGATACGCTGTCACCCTTTGCAAATGCCGTAGATATTCGAGATAAGAGTAGCTGGAAGCGCGTCCCTACCGACCTTCTTACGCTTGAGGCCGACCCACCTACTGCCTTTTCGGACCCCGGTTACTATGGAAGGGAGTACTCCTTCGACGGAGATGCAGTGGTAGAAAATGGGCATTTTACCGCTGTGTTCTGGTCACGAGAAGGGAAAGTGGTTATCCATTCGAAAGCAGATCCGAGCAAGAAGAGAGTCGAATTCGTTCCTCTTCAGCTAAAAGCAAGACCGGCAAGTATTACTTGCTGCAAAACACTGCAGAATACGGGTGACGAAGCGGCTTTGGAAGTCTCTTTTTCCGCCCGGCCGGCAGAGGAGAGTATGTCCGCCATTTTCTCGTTCAGCCAGACGGAGATTATCGAGATTAAACCGGCTGAGAATACCAAGGGCATGAGTCTGCTCAGTCCAATAGAGTACGGCATAGTGCCCGATTTCATAGCTGATGACCTTATATTTGACGGCGGACAATATCCTTCAACGGACAGACTTCACGTGCCTTTGGGCAATCTTCTTGTGGGATTACTAAAGGGCCAAGACAGTATGCTGGTTGTCACTTGGCCTGCGGGCAAGCAGCAGATGAGGCTTGTGCTGGATAGCAAAGAACGCCGGCCCCGACTCATCCAATCGGTTGACTTTGACAATGACGGCAAGAGTATCTATCTGGCCCTATTAGAAGCGCCGGGTATCTGGCATAGGGAGGACTTGCAGGCTTCTTATCTGGAAAAGGACGTGGCTATCAATTGGAAAAGACCATTTCCAGCAAAATGGGTAACCCAATTATATGAAGCCGAAGTGAAAACCACCTTCACGTTTAGAGAGTCCAGAGGAAAAATCTGGCGGGGCGTAGCCGGCTCGTATATCTACCCCGTCTGGTTTAGCGACCAGGACGCTTTCTACCATCTCAGTAAGAAAATACCCCCCGAGGGGGAATCTCTGATCTACTTTTTGGAGAGAAAAAATACTCCGGCGTCAGTTTCAACTCCCGTTGATATTATGAAGGAGACCTTAGGCAGGCAGATGTGTGATACCATACTTGACCTGCCGGGGCGCGTCCTTCGCACACATCATAGAAGGGGCGACGCAGGTGTCCGTCGTGCCTGTACGTGCGGCTGCACGGAGGCCATACAGGAAGTCTTTGATGCGGGCGAAGAAGTGCAGCGAAAAGAATACATCGAGGGAGCCTTAGATGATATGGTCTACTTTGTCACGCGGCACATGGCCAGGATCGACGAGTACCAGGATTTTGCCCGTGACATGGTGCAGTTTCTAACCGCGGCAAGGAAAGCCAACGCCGACTTGGCACCATTTCTTGATAGTATGGCGTCAACTGCCCGGGAGATACTCCAGCAATACAATAGGCAAAAAGATAATATCAAGAGTCTGGAATATACCGACCAGTTGGCTGCGAAGACAAAAGCTCTTACTGCCAAGGAGGCCCCCGGCAACCTGTCCGCCTATTCGGACCTCAGCCAGAAATGGAGAGCTATGGGCGGCGCTCAAGACGACCTTGTGGCCCAATCGCACAGGATAGCGAGGAAGCTATTTCAGCAGGCAGGTTATGGCTGTGTAAATAGCCCCAAGGCAGCAGAAATAGCGCAAGAGATCAGGAGCCGTTGCAGGAAATGCCTTAGAAATCCTGATGGCTACGAAATATGGGCTGATTATTGAACATATTACTCAAACGGACCGATTCGCGGTGTCATTCCTGCCCCGTATCAAGGTACGGGGTAGACTCCAGCAGGAATCCATTAACATATCGCTTGAGTGGATTCCAGTCCCTGTTCCGGGCAGGGATGACAACCTTGCGCGGGAATGACAAATGGCGATGCCCTGTTGAAGTTTATAGATCAGAAACGCAGAGTTATGAAGCATTATGTTCTAACTGTATTTGTTCTATCGGGAATTTTAGCTGTGCTTGCGGGCTGTAACCGGAGCGAGCCAGACGACGCCCCAAGCGAAATAAAGACTGAGTCCGGCGCCGTTATGGTTCAGCTTCCAGCCGGCTGGTTTACAATGGGGGATGAGAATGAGGTAGATGCCAAGCCGCACGAGGTTTATGTCAGTGAGTTCTACATTGATAAGTACCTGGTGACTCAAGAACAGTATCAAAAAGTCATGGGAGAAAATCCTTCCCGCTGGAAGGGGAGTATGAACCCCGTGGAGCAGGTCCGCTGGTCCGACGCCGTGAGATACTGTAATGCTCGTTCTCGCCTGGAGGGGCTTGAACCTTGCTATGATTTAAAGACCTGGCAATGTAATTTTGATGCTGATGGATACAGACTGCCTACCGAAGCGGAATGGGAGTATGCCTGCCGGGCGGGCACTAAAACAGCTTATTTTTTTGGCGGTGCCCCGTCAAAATTGCGGGATTATGCCTGGTTTGAGGAGAACTCCGGCGGAAAACCTCATCCGGTAGGTCAGAAGCTGCCGAATCCGAGGGGATTGCACGATATGTGCGGCAACGTCTGGCAGTGGTGCAATGACTTTTACAAAGTGGACTATTATCAGGAATCCGGGCGGCAGAATCCGAAAGGACCTCAGACGGGCGAGAGCAAAGTAGTGCGCGGCGGCGCGTGGAAATTCAGCGCGCAGACGTGCCGCTGCGGCTATCGTTATAACGAAGACCCCGGCTATGTGGATGTCTGCTTCGGGTACGACATTTACGGTTTTCGCTGTGTCAGAGCTATTTGTTACTCGCGTCTTCCTTCTTTAACGGAGTAGTCCACAGATAAATAGTGTGCCCTCCACCGTCAGCCGAGTCAATCTCAACGACCGTGTCGGGTCTTACCCCTCTCATATCGAAGTCATGTGATACAATTCGTGAGCCGGGCTTCAGTTTCTCCAACTGTGGGATGAGCTTCACGTTAAGGCTTGGAAGCAAATAGAGCGTAATTACGTTTGCTTTGCTGAGGTCCAAGGTAAAAATGTCCCTCTGCTCAATGCGAACCAGATGTCCGACATTGTTCTTTTGCACGTTTTCCAGCGACTCTTTCACCCGCTGTGGGTCTATGTCGTAACCTACGGCCTTGCAGCCGTACCTCAGAGCCGCCGTTACGACGATCCGGCCGTCACCACAGCCGAGGTCGTAAAGCAGATCATCCTCCGTGACTTGCGCCAGTTCGAGCATCTTGTCCACCGCCTCTTGAGGTGTAGGTACGAAAATGACATCGGGCTTGCGGGCAGGCTTTCTGACCTGAACTGCTCGCTGACCAGCGGGCGTTTGACGTCTTCTTTCGCCTGTTACCTTTTGAGTGCCCCTGGAAGTCGTGATCTCTCCGATAAGCTTCCCATCCTTCAATTGCCCCGTGAAGCTAAGCTCGAATTGTCGATCACCGAACTCGAGAGTCGTCTTAAACGCCACTTGGCCACTATCAAGATCGACCTTCTTGATGGCGATCGGCCCGTACATCGCGCTCAAGTCAGGATTGATCCTTAGCAACTGTTTCCTGCTTCCGGACTCAGACGTGATATCGAGCTCCCACCGACCGACAAGCTCCGCACCGACTCGCTTTGCCTCTACCGTAGTCTCGCCCTGCTCGGACTTGATTACACCGGAAAGCGTGTGTGCCTTGACTGTTCCTTCGAAGGTAGACTCCCACTGTCGATCCTGGATTTTGCTCTTTCGGTCAAACGTCAGCTTTCCCGCTTTGAACTGCACGTTCGTGATTTCATGTTCGCCCCATTGGCTTTGCCAATCGGCGGTAAGATCTGCCTCGTCTTGCGCTTTGACTACAAGATTGGCGGTGAATTCCCGATCCTGCATCTTGAGCTTTGCTTGCCACGTCCCTACGGCGATAGGCATCCACCGAAGGCGTGTGCCCTCGACGTTGTACTGGCCCCTGTCACTTGAGAGGTTGCCGGCGAGCTGCCCACGCCGGATTGTTCCTGTAAAATTCGCCGTGGTCTCCTGCTCGCGGAATCGGTTGACCTGCACGAAGCTAAGTTGGCTGCCTTCGTACCTGACGTCCCTCAGCTCGCTGAGACCCCAAAAACTAATCCACTCACCTTTGAGCGTTCCATCCTGGTCGTTAAAAAGAGACAGAATTGATGTCATCTGTCGGCCGTCGAAGTCCACCTTGACTTGCCAGTCTCCCGTAATGCCCTTTTTTGCCTGTCCAGCCGACGCCTGCGCAACAGTCGTCAGTAAGGCTACGAGCCCAAGAAGCCGGACTGTCCTAAAAATCCCCGTCAGTTTCATAGTGCAGTTCTCCTAATAAAAAGACTATTCAAACGCTTCTGCAAAATTGCAGGTTGGGCATATATTATTTAAGGAAATCAGTTTTTGGATTTCCTTAAATAGTCGCTCAACTATCTGTCACAGAACAGCGCACTGTCTGACAAGAAAAAAACAAAAAGCCGTTTTCTTGTCAAAGTATGCCTAACCTGCAATTTTGCAGAACTCATAAAGACTATTTACCCTGCTCACTGCTTTGGAGCGTTCACCAATCGTCCTACGGTGAATGTAAGATACACAACCTGGCAGTAAATAGCAAGACTTGACACAAA
>CAZPJZ010000073.1:0-8960 GCA_964586995.1 uncultured Pirellulales bacterium
TCCCTGTCTGTCTGAGCAGTCTTTTGACCGCTGGGCCCTGTGAAAAACCTATCTCCAGGATAAGTGCGCCGCCCGGCTTCAGTAAACCGCCCGCTTCTTGAATCACCCGCCGGCAAATATCCAGGCCGTCCGCTCCTGCGAATAAAGCCAGCCGCGGCTCGTAGTCTCTCACATTTTTGGCAAGCGCTTCATATTCTATGGCACTTACATAAGGCGGATTACAGACGATCAGATCAAACCTGTCACCTGACAATCTGGTCGTGACAGGCTCAAATAGGTCGCCGCACAACAACTCAACTTGTCCATGCAACAGATGCTTTTGAACATTTTGGGCGGCGACTTTGAGCGCATCAGCAGATATGTCGGTCGCGATTATCCGGACAGCCGGACAATGTTTGGCGATCACCACGGCGATGCAGCCGCAGCCAGTGCATAAATCACAAACCAGTTGCAGACCGCCGCGCGCCTGCAAGAATTCCAGAGCCCGCTCGACCAATAACTCCGTCTCTGGGCGTGGGATCATACAATCAGGCGTGACATTTAACTCCAGCGAATAGAATTCCGTCTGGCCTGTCAGATAGGCAATCGGCTCGTGCCGGCCGGCCTGTTCTGTCAACTCCTGCAACTGATCCGCTTGCTGTTGGCCAATCCGTTCCTCCATGTGGGTGTATAATTCGACTCGCTTCATGCCCAGAACGTGGCTTAGCAAGAGTTCGGCGCTTAACCGAGGCGAATCGATGCCCTCTCTGGCAAGGCATTCGGCGATCCGTTTTAGCAGCTTCTGTACCGTCCAGTTATCCATAGTTAGGTGGCGGCGGGGCTGGCTGGCCGACGCCTTAGCAGGACGGGTTCTTAGCGGTCGAAGAACGGAAAAAGTTGCTTAAGCTCGGCGGCTGACGGCTGTCGGCCGTATTCGCACAGTTCAAACGCCTCGGCACAGCGAACCTGCTTGCCCTTGTCCTGCCCGTATAGCTCGATCAGCTTGTCCCTGTACTGGTTGGCGGTGGATTCGAAGCGCCGGCGAAAACTTGTACGAACCCGTTCGTGGGCCGCCGCCCGCTCCTGCTCATTCTTGGGGACCAGGCCCTCGTGGCCCGACACGCCGCCCTCGACAAACTGCGATTCGAGCAGCGCCATGGCATCCAACTTCTTCTCAATCACATCGTCGATCGCCACCACCAGGTCTGGCCGGAAAGGATTCGGCCTTTGAAACCGGTCCGAGAAGTACAGAAAGACAGGATTCGTCTTCAAGTGCGGCACATCCGGACAGATAAACGGGCAGATCACCATGTAAGCCGCGTCCTGTACCAGCACCCCCGTGTAGCGATGGTCCGGATGGTAGTCATTCGGGCGGTGTGTCATCACAATGTCCGCTTTCCATTCGCGGATCAGCCGCACCAGCGTCTTGCGGTTTTCCAGCGTCGGCATCAGCTCGCCATCGTGGTTGTCGAGCACCTCCGTCTCGATGCCGAGAACTTTGGCCACCGCTTCGACCTCTTTGGTCCGGCGTTGGGCCAGCGGTCCGCCCGCCTCTTTCCAGTGGCCGATGTCCCCGTTAGTGGTGGAGACGAATTTGACGCGATGACCCTTTGCCGCCCACATTGCTGCGACGCCTCCTGCTTTGATCTCGCAGTCGTCCGGATGGGCGCCGAAGCAGATGATATTCAGCGTGCCGTTTTTCTTCGGCTGGGCAGCCCTGGCACGCTCACTGCCAAGCGGTGACTTGGATAGATCGCGCTGAGCGGCCGGAACCAATCGCTCGGCAAAGACAAGCATCAGGACCAACACTGGTGACAACAAAATGATTGAAGCGAGAATGTTTCTTTTCATGGTATGTCTCCCCAAAAAAGTACGCCAATAGTCCGGTCGTCCTGCCTGAAACAAGGACACAAATACTCAACCAATATCTGCTGATGCTGTAGCAGAAATTCAGTGACGTGTCAATGCTTTTGTGCTTCGTTCACTCACACGGACAATATTATCATAGATACGCCGACAGAGTTGAGATTTTCGATGTCGCGCGCAAATTGTGCGGACATGCCTTCCGGTCAGGCGGCAAAGTAGGTAAAATCACACATGGATGTGATGGCCGGGGACAAATAGTCTGCCCCTGCCGAACCAGATGCCTGTCCGGAACCTTTGTGTGCCAGTGGGAGATAAGACATGGGCAATTCAAATCCAAACCGGCGTGAATTTATCAAGGCAACTGCCATTGGGGCGGTGGGCCTGGCGATGCCAGCCGTAATTCCGAGTGCATGTTTTGGTGCCCACGACCGCATACGGCTTGGAGTCATAGGCTGTGGCGGACGCGGAAACTCCTTGATGGAAACCGCTGCCAGCTTGACAGATGCGTGCAACGTGGAAATTGGCGCGTTGTGTGATCCGTGGAAGCTAAGCCTCGACAAGGCAAAGGCCAATTTGGCGCGGCGCCAGGAATCTGAGCCTCAAACCTTTTCTCGCCGCGCGGACCTGCTGGCCTGTGAAGAGCTTGACGCTGTGATTATTGCCACGCCCGATTTCGGACACTCGCCGGTTTTGATTGAGGCGGCCAAAGCCAGGAAAGACGCCTACGTCGAAAAGCCCATGGCCACGCGGCTGGACCACGCTAAAGAGGCGCTTGAGCTGGTCAAGAAGAATAAAACGATTGTACAGGTGGGGACGCAGTACCGCAGCGACCACAGGCACCAGGAAGCGGCAAAGCTGATTCAATCGGGCATCCTGGGCAAGATTAGCGAGGTGGAAGCCTTCTATCACGATGCCAATCCACGCTGGGCACCCGACTACGGCGATGTCAGAGAAGAGGACGTGGACTGGGACGAATTCCTCATGTACCTACCGAGGCGACCTTTTGACCCCGAACGCTTTCGAAGGTGGCACCTGTTCAAGGATTTCACCCTGGGAACGCCGGCATTATTGGGCAGTCACCGCATCGATGTGGCGACATGGTTCATGGACGATCCCCTGCCGGTCGCTGCGGTGGCACATGGAGGCGTTTTTGTGTGGAAGGACGGGCGCGAACATGCCGACACCGTGGACTGCATTTTGGAGTATCCCAAGGGCTTCATCATCAATTACTCCACCCGCCTCGGTAATAGTTACGCTGTTGCGGCGGTGATCTTCTATGGAACCAAAGGAACGTTTGACATCGAAACGTGGACGGCACGCGGACAAGGCGGTGGAAAAGATGCACTGGCTGACCCCGTCACCGTCAAGCCGGTTCCACAGAAAGACCTGAGCCAAGACCACATGCGCAATTGGCTCGAATGTATCCGCTCGCGCCAGACGCCCAACGCGCCGATCGAAGCGGGGTACGCTCATTCCGTGGCCGCCATCATGTGCTTCAAAGCGTTAGAGACAGGCAGGCGGCAAAAATACGATATAGAAAACATGGAAATCTATGAGGGCTGACGTAGTCATGCGTAATCTATACCGAATCCTTGTAGCAAGCACTGTGTTGATATTCGCCGCCAGCGCCAAAGCGGATAGGGTCCTCACAATTAGTGCACCGCCTGACTTCCCCGCGGGCTGGTGTTTGCGTCACTACGGCTTCCTCGGTGTTTCTTGGCCGGCCCTGCAGGTGGTCACGCTCGAACCAGGCAAACCACTGACTATGCGATTTAGGGTCTGGGTCCATGATGGTAACAGCGCAGCAGGCAAGTCAGAAGAAGCTTACGAAGTGTTTGTTAGGCCACCAGAGTTGAATTTGAGTGATTGAAATCTTACCCGCAGCCCCAACGCTGAGGCCACCATCTCAACCGATGGAATCGGCACTCAGATGTAGACCTTATCCATCATTCTGGGGAAGGGGATGCACTGGCGGATGTGTTTTTCGCCGGTAAGCCAGGCGATGGTGCGCTCGACGCCGAGTCCGAACCCGCCGTGCGGCACCGAGCCATATTTCCGCAAGTCCAAGTACCAATCGTATGTTTCGACATTCAAGCCCTGCTCCTTAATCCGCGCGATGAGTCGGTCATAGTCGTCCTCTCTGACTGAGCCGCCGATGATTTCACCGAAGCCGGCAGGAGCCAGCAGGTCGAAATTCAACACCACTTTTTCGTTGTCCCTGTCGGTCTTCATATAAAAGGCCTTGGCCTCTTTTGGATAGTGCGTGACAAAAACGGGCTTGTCGTGCATCTGCGAGATGATGGTTTCGTCCGAGCCGCCTAAGTCTTTGCCCCATTCAAACTCAGCCGCCAATTGGGCGTGCTTGGGATTGTTTTCGATTCTTGTATCGACCTCATCGAGTTCGGACCGAAGCTCGATTAGTTCTGCGGCGTTTTTATCCCGCTTCCATTGTTTTATCTGGCCTTTTTGCTCCAGTTCGAGGGCGGCGATTCTATCTTCCAGTTGCTGCTTCTGATTTTGCAGGTCTTTTAGCTGCTCGGCAAGAAAATCTTTGGTCTTTGGCCCTTTGAGAATGTCAACGGCTTCGGTATAAGTCAGCCTGTAGAAGGGCGGCTTAATCCTTTCGAGCGCTGTGATATCGGCGCCTAATGTTTCGAGCGGGATTCTGTTTTCTTGCAGGACCTTAGCGACAATAAAGGCGACAAAATTCTCCGCCAATTCGAGCAAGCCATCCAGGTCCATAAAGGCGACCTCCGGCTCGACCATCCAGAACTCGGTAAGGTGCCGGCGGGTTTTACTTTTCTCGGCCCTGAACGTGGGGCCGAAGCAATAGACCTTGCCGAAGCTCATCGCCGCCGACTCCAGATACAACTGGCCGGTCTGGGTCAGGTGCAGCGGCCTTCCGAAATAATCCACTTCAAAGAGCGTCTGCTGGTCCTCGCCGACAATGGTGGTAAAGATAGGCGTGTCGATGAGCACAAAGCCGTTGTCGTTGAAGAATCGCCGGATGGCATCGATGACGGTATGACGTATTTTTCCGATGCACCATTGCCGCATGGAGCGAAGGTGCAGATGACGGTTCTTGAGTAGAAAATCGACACCGTGCGATTTGGGCGTGATGGGATAGCCTTCCGCGGGCGAGATGATTTTCGCATCGGTAAGGGCCATCTCGTAGCCGCCCACGCTTCTCTGGTCGGCCCGGATGGTGCCGGTCACGGTCAGTGACGATTCCTGGCCGAGATGCTTGAGTCTGTCAAAAAGCTCGTCCGGCACCTTGTCTTGCTCAACAACGCACTGACAGAGTCCCGTGCCGTCACGAACAATCAGAAATTGAATCTTGCCGCTGGAACGGGATTGATACAGCCAGCCCGCAAGAGTGACTTCGGTGCCTACGAATTTCCTTAGACTGTCGATGGTAGTGTGTTTCATTTTTTGCACCCGATAATCCCATCTGAAACTTAACCCCCACGTAAAACGTGAACCCCCAGTGAAACTGGGGGCTAAATATTTCACCATGACTATCTTGGCCAGATATTTGCTGTTTCTCCGTACAATGAGAAGCGCTGCCCGTGGTTCATGTACGTGAATTCTTTTTCCGTGACCGGGTCGATCAATGCTTCTGCCGGGACGGCGGTTCTTATGGCATCAAGGTCGGCTGGCCAGGCGTTATGCTCCATCTGATATTGTTTGATGGCCACCAATAGTCGCGAACCCCTGCGCAAGGAAAGGTTTCTTAAATATATCTCATGAACCCTGTAGAAGACTTGCTCTGATATATCTGCGAACAACTCAACCCAAAAACGGTAATTGCCCTTCCAACGTCGGCGAGACTCGCCGGGCTGATTGCCCCAGTCGAAGTTCGGCTCAGCCATTACGTAATATTTCTCAAAACCGGCGTCAATAATCTGGGCAACGCTTTTCGGTGAAGAGGGAAAATAAAACCGGCCTAATATCCTGCTTACTCTGGTCAGTCTTTTCTGCAGGTAGTTTTTTGGGGGAATCTTTTCGGTAACCTGCCGCTCTATTGTCAACGGCCCGCCGCTCAGTCTTACCCTGCCTCTTGGATTTGCCTCGTACAACAGGCTGCAAATGCTGTTTCTGCTCAACAAATTTTCAAAATCGAGCATCTTGGGCCAATCAATGCGCCAATTGTTCTGCGGGCCCTTCATGCAATTACCTATGAGTTCGAGCTGTTCTTTATTAGGCTGAGATTCTATCACGAACCGATTGAGCTGCGTTAAGGGCAAATACTCTATTGAAAGACCTATCAGATAATCTATCATTGGTTGCTGTTGGTATACGTGATGGGCCATTCGAGCGATGCACAGGTATTTTTCAAGCGCGGCGTCGCTCCGGCCTTCGGCCACATCGTTGTTCCCTGCCGCCAGCAGCAGCAATGTGCAGCGACGCATCGACGCTAATTGTTTCATGTGCTGGGACAAACTTGTAAGCTCGGCGGCTACCGGAAAGCTGCACTTTTCCAGACCGGAGATTTCAATCAAGGTGCTTATCGTTTGTTCATAGCCTTTCAGCCATTCGGCTGTTTCCGGATGGTCCTTTGAAAGCCAGGGTTCATCTCTTGATGAAGGACTTGATCTGGCGAAAAACTCTGGCTCATTCGGGTCTCCGTCTATCGTCTCAAACAGCCTATCATACATCAAGGCGGCGTTTTCTTCGTCAGGTATAGCGTATCTGGCTTGCAGGGCAGCCAGTTCCTCATCGAAGGTATACGGACGCCAACCTTCATCATCCTCCGGCAGAAATATCCAGATAATCAGCACTACTACAATGGCAGCGACTGAAAGCCAGAACCACTTGCGGGCCGGTTTGGGCAGAATCGTGCACGCGGCAAGGATAATCAAGAGCAACGTTATTATTTTCCACGGGGCCTGGAAAATGAGGGCTGCAATGATTAAAAGCACAAGCAGCCCTAAGCCAAGGCACTTGAAGATCCGCTTGATAAGCCGGCGTTTCTTTTCCCGGGGTCCTTGCCCGCTTGTGGATTCGTGTGCTGCACTATCTTGTGTTATAGCTTCGGTCATTTTGCACCCGCGCTATTTTGGCCAGATGTTTGCTGTTTCTCCGTACAATGAGAAGCGTTCGCCGTGGTTCATGTACGTGAATTCGCCTTCCGTGACCGGGTCGATCAACGCTTCGGCCGGCACGGCGGTTCTTATGGCATCAAGGTCAGGCGGCCAGGCGTTATGTTCCAACTGATATTGTTTAATGGCCACCAACAGTCGCGAACCCCTGCGCACGGCGAGCCGTTTCAAATATGTCTCGTGGAACGGCCTATACAGCCTAGTCGTATTGTCCGTTAGCATCCTGATCACAAAACGACAGTTTGGCCTGAAACGCGGGACCGGGTCGACATGCGCCTGCTGCCAGTCGAAGTCGGGATCCGTCATCGTGTAGTATTTTCTGTAGTGTGCGTCGATCATCCGGGCGGCTCCATCCGGGGTGGAAGGCAGAAACCACCAGGCTAACATCGCCGATGCTTTTGTGGATGTTCTTTGCCAGTAATCCTGTGGAACCTTTCGGCGAAAGCCATATCTTATTGCTGCGACCGGATTGCGGCTCAGCCTTACTTCGCCCTGAGCGTTACGTTGGTAGGCCAGCGTGCAGAAGGCGCTCTTGGCAAAGAGCTTGTCATAATCGAGGCACTTGCGAAAGTCGCAGCTCCAGTTATTCTTCAGATTCTCCAGCGACTGCGATATGCGTCTGAGCCGTTCTTGGTTGGCTTGGCCTTGCACAACAAATCTATTAAGCGGTCGCAGAGCGATACTCTCAATCGCGAAACCTATCAGAAAATCGACCATCTGTTGCTGCTGATACAGGTGACCTGCCATTTGCAGAGCGGCGAGATATTTTGCCACGGCCTGGTCGATTCGGTCTTCGGCCAAGTCGTTATTGCCGCTGCGCAGGAGCATACCCGCCCAATTCTGCAAAGAAGGATACCGGTTTAGCTCCATGCGGTCGCTGATTACCAACTCGAAGTTCAGCGGCAAACGACAGTCCTGCATCTGTGCGGCTCTTAGAAGCTCAGCTATCAGCTCTTGACGCTCTTGCAGCCACATCGCCAGGTCGGGATAGGCGTCACTTGGCCAAGGCTGCGATAGCGTGACACTTTTCTGCCCGGGGTCAAGAAAGACCAGTTTCATTTCAGCCGGATCGTAGTCTTTCAGAAGCCTGTTGTAGATTGTCGCGGCATTTTGTTCATCCGGTACCGCATGTCTGGCTTGCAGGGAGGCGATTTGCTCGGCAAAGCTGTGGGGCTGCCAGTCGTCGCCGCTCTCAGGCACAAAAACTCGGGCGACAAGCGTTATTGCGGCTGCCGCCACCGAAAGCCAGAACCATTTTCTTGTCCGCCTCGGCAAGGCAGCACAACCCAGAAGCAGCACGATAAGAAGCGCCACTATCTTGCCCGGCGTCTGGATAATAACTGCACCGATTAGCAACAGCGCCAGCAGGCCGCAGAGAATCCATCGCAGGATTTCTCTTACTACGATGAGCTTTTTTCTTTCCTGTTTCTGCTCAGCCATTTTACATAATTGGTACTCATGCAGATACATCTTCCTCTTGTCTGGTCCTATACTATACACCGCAAGACGATTCCCGGAAAGCCTAACTCCGAAACCTACGGCAGAGAGTCAAAAAGAGATAATATTTCTTTGACAAAACGTATAATGGTGGTATAAATATTATACATGGAGTTTGAATTCGACGCGACGTGCAAGGCAAGAGGAGATCGACATCTATGAAAGCTCGTGAATTCGACAAGCGTTCTGATGCGGGCGAGGATATCTCCAAATACCTCGATATGACAAAAGCAAAAAGTCCCCAACAGGAACGAAAAAGGGTAAATGTGGATTTCCCTCTATGGATGGTCCATTTGCTGGATAAGGAAGCAAGACGCTTGGGCGTGCCACGGCAATCCATCATCAAAGCCTGGTTGGCCGAGCGTCTTGGAAAGGCATCTTGAGCCTATCATTTGCGATTGCTGCGGTAATCAGGTATGCGTGATGTCCCTACGGCCAAATCTTGCCGGAGGATGGTGAATTAGCCCAACTTCCGCAGTTGAAGGTTGAAATCCTTGATTTTGGCGCAACAACAAG
>CAZPJZ010000074.1:0-8732 GCA_964586995.1 uncultured Pirellulales bacterium
GTGCTAATCTCATCCGTTTAGTTTTGTAAGGAGACCATAGTATGGCTTTCGCAAGGGTATCCGAGAAGAACATAACCGGCGCGATAATATCTGAATTCGCCAGAGAGTTTCAGGAGCACCTGGAGAACGATGTGATTGTGGTCGGTGCCGGCCCCAGCGGGCTGGTCGCGGCCAGAGAATTCGCCCTGGCCGGCCACAAGACGCTGCTGGTAGAGAGCAACAACTACCTGGGCGGTGGATTCTGGATCGGCGGCTACCTGATGAATAAAGTGACGGTACGCGCACCGGCACAAACAGTCCTCGACGAGATTGAGGCGCCCTACAAGGAAATAGCAGAGGGACTGTACGTTGCCGATGGCCCCCACGTGTGCTCCAAATTGATTGCGGCGGCGTGTGACGCCGGGGTCAAAGTGCTCAACATGACCAAGCTTGATGACGTGGTGGTAAAAGATGACCGCGTTTGCGGTGTGGTGATCAACTGGACGGCCGTCTCGGCCCTTCCGCGGGCGATCACCTGTGTCGATCCGGTCGCGCTGGAGTCGAAGCTGGTGGTGGATGCAACGGGCCATGACGCCGCCGTGGTACGGGCCATTCAGAGGCGAGGGCTCGTCGAGATTAGAGAAGCCGGGCCCATGTGGGTGGACCGTTCCGAGGACGCCGTTGTCGAGCACACCGGCGAGGTTTATCCCGGTCTGGTCGTAGCAGGCATGGCGGTGGCCACAACGTTTGGCCTGCCCAGGATGGGGCCGACCTTCGGTGGGATGTTACTGTCCGGCAAGAGGGCCGCTGAAGTCGGCCTGCGAATACTAAATGAGGATCGTGCAGCAGTCTCTGCCAGGTCTTGATGCCTGGTTTAGACCTGCTTTTTCGCAGTTAGGAGGTCACAAAGTGGCAGAACAGAATCAGTACCATCTGGAGACGCTTGCTTTGCACGCGGGCCACAAGGTTGATTCCGATACGCTGAGCCGGGCGGTGCCCATCTACCAGACGACCAGCTATCTGTTCAAGGACACCGGGCACGCAGCCAGATTATTTGCGCTTGAAGAGTTCGGCAATATCTACACCCGGCTGATGAATCCTACCACTGATGTGTTCGAAAAACGTCTGGCGGCTCTGGAAGGCGGCGTGGGTGGGCTGGCGCTGAGCTCCGGTCAATCGGCGATCTACGTAAGCATCTTCAACATCTGTGGCGCGGGAGGTCACCTTGTATCTTCGAACTCGCTCTACGGCGGGACAGTCACGCTATTCACCCAGACCTTTGCCAAGCTGGGTATCGAAGTGACTTTTGTCGACCCGAAAGAGCCGACAAATTTTGCCAGGGCAATCAAAGACAACACGCGATTGATTTACATGGAGACCATCGGCAATCCCAAGAACGACATCCTGCAATATGAGAAAATAGCGGACATTGCCCATCAGCACGGCATGCCGGTGATTTGCGATAACACGGTTACTACGCCCATACTCTTTCGGCCGATTGGCTATGGCATCGACATTGTAGTTCATAGCTGCACCAAATTCATCGGCGGTCACGGCACCAGCATCGGCGGTGCGATTGTCGATTCGGGCAAGTTCGACTGGACGAACGGCCGGTACCCGGAGCTGACCGAGCCGGACCCAAGCTATCACGGCGTCAAATACGTTGACGCCTTCGCCGAGCTGGCGTATATCATCAAGGCCAGAACGCAGTTCCTGCGCGATATGGGCTCGTGCATGTCGCCCTTCAACGCGTTCTTGTTCTTGCAGGGACTGGAAACGCTCCATTTGCGTATGCCCAGGCACAGTGAAAATGCGCTGAAACTTGCGCAGTGGCTGGAAAAACAGAATGAAGTGGTTTGGGTCAATTATCCGGGACTGAAATCTCATCCGGATTACGCTCTGGCGAAGAAATATCTGCCGATGGGTCAAGGGGCGATTCTGGGCTTCGGAATAAGAGGCGGCAAAAAAGCTGGCATAAAGTTCATAAATAGCGTCAAGCTGGCAAGTCACCTGGCCAATATTGGTGACAGCAAGACCCTGGTAATTCATCCGGCCAGCACGACGCATCAGCAGCTCAGCCAGGAGGAACAGCTTGCAGCCGGCGTAACCGACGATTATATTCGTGTCTCGGTGGGCACCGAACATATTGACGACATAGTGGCCGATTTCGAAGACGCGCTGAAAGCGAGTCAGAAATAAGAATAGTCGTAGGCGATATCAAATTCGAAAGTCCAATGTTCGAATTCGCAAAACTGATGGTTTTAGTCATTTGAATTTCGGTGATTTTGTATTGTTCAGAATTTCGATATTAGGATTTCGGATTTATAGGGACTGATAAAATATGTGGGAATACACGGACAAGGTCAAGGACCACTTTTTCAATCCGCGAAACGTGGGCGAGGTCGAAGATGCTGATGGTGTGGGCGAAGTGGGTTCTCTGGCCTGCGGCGACGCCCTGAAGCTGACGTTCAAACTCGATGACAAGGGCAGAATCAAGGACGCCAAGTTCAAGACGTTCGGCTGCGCCAGTGCCATTGCCACCTCTTCGGTGCTGACCGAGATGATAAAAGGCAAAACACTGGATGAAGCCGCCAAGGTGACCAACAGGGACATCGCGGATTATCTCGGCGGCCTGCCGGAGCAGAAAATGCACTGCTCGGTCATGGGCCGCGAAGCGCTGGAGGCCGCCATCGAGAATTACCGCAGCGGCGGAAAGAAAAAACACGAGCTCGAAGGCAACGTCGTCTGCACATGCTTTGGCGTCACCGACAAAGAGATCGAGAGGGTGATACGCGACAATAATCTGACCACCGTTGAGCAGGTGACAAACTACTGCAAGGCTGGCGGGGGGTGCGGCGGCTGCCAGGGCGAAATCGAAAAGATCATAGAAAAGGTGCAGGGCGAGAAAGTAAAGCAGAAGCCGGCCCCAACCCCGCGACGGGCAGGCAGGCTCACTAATATCCAGAAAATACAAATGATTCAGCAAACGATAAATGAGCAGATCCGCCCCGCCCTGCGAGCGCACGGCGGAAACATCGAGCTGATCGATGTGGAAGGAAACAAGGTCATCGTCGCGTTCAGAGAGATGTGTGCCCAGTGCCGATTGGCGGAGTTCACGATGAAGGACGTGGTCGAAGCCAAACTAAGAGAATTTGTCTCGCAAGAGCTTTTTGTTGAAGAGGACAAAGACTCCGCCGAACAGCCGCACAACCACAGAGGATAAGCGATGAGAACCATATACTTTGACAACAACGCCACCACGAAAGTGGCCGAAGAAGTGCTCGAAGAGATGAAGCCGTACTTCTGTGACCTGTACGGCAACCCATCCAGTATGCACACCTTTGGCGGACAGATCGGACAAAAAATTCGCCACGCCCGCGAGCAGGTCGCTGGCCTGCTGGGCTGCGACCCCGGCGAGATTGTATTCACCAGCGGCGGGACAGAAAGTGACAATGCCGCCATCAAAGGTGCGTTGGCTGCGCATCCGAATAAGCGCAAGATGATAACGACCAGAGTCGAGCATCCGGCGGTACTGGCTGTTTGCCGAGAGATCGAGAATCATGGCTACACCCTGGTGGAGCTGGGCGTGGACAAGCAGGGCCAGCTCGACCTGGCCGAGCTGCAAGAGCAAATCGACGATGACACCTCGCTGGTGACCATCATGCACGCCAACAATGAGACGGGCGTGATTTTCCCGATAGACAAAATCGCCGAATTGGTGACCGGCAGGGGAGTGATCTTCCACACCGATGCCGTGCAGGCGGTCGGCAAGATTCCCCTGAAACTGGCGAGAAGCAACATCGACTTGCTCAGCCTTTCCGGGCACAAGCTGCATGGCCCTAAAGGCGTCGGCGCTTTATACGTCCGCAAGGGCACGCGCCTGTCGCCGTTCATGCTGGGGGGCCATCAGGAAGGCGGCAGAAGGTCCGGCACCGAAAATGCGCCGGGCATCGTCGGCCTGGGAAAAGCCTGTGAGCTGGCGACAGCGAATATCGAGCAGGAAAACCGGAAAGTGAAGCGTCTGCGTGACAAGCTGGAAAATGCCATACTGGAAAGTTGTCCCGATGCGCGGCTGAACGGCGATAAGAAAAATCGCCTGCCGAATACGAGCAATATCAGTTTTGAGTACATCGAGGGCGAGGCGATTCTGCTGATGCTGGATAAGTACGGCATCTGTGCCAGCAGCGGCTCGGCCTGCACGTCCGGATCATTAGAGCCTTCTCATGTCTTGCGGGCTATGGGCGTGCCGTTCACCGCCGCCCACGGCTCCATCCGCTTTAGCCTCAGCAGATACAACACCGAAGAAGAGGTGGATTACACCATCGAAAAAATGCCCCAGATTGTCAACCAGCTCCGCGAATTATCGCCCTTTGTTGCCAAATGACCGGTGGCTCTTTTTATGGCACGTGGGCCGCCGCTTTGTATGCGAAGGAGACAGCAGTTACATCTTTTTACTGACCGGACCAGTTGCCGTTATGTAGTATGAAGTGGCTGTTCGACCTTATTGGCGAGGTCCTGCGGGACCTATATAGGAACGTTGAGGCTTTGCTGCTGTACCATTCGGCCTCTGCGCTGCTGAGTTTCTCTTTGCTCGCTCCGCTGCTCTCATGGGCGATTTCTTTCATGGCATCCTCGACTGGCCGGCTGTCCGTTAGCAACTGGGAGGTGTTTTCGTTTCTCCTTTCGGTGCGGGGCAGCCTTTTCATTGCGCTGGTCGGCGGGCTGGCCATTGTCACGCTCTACCTTGAGCACGCCGGGATGATGCTGATTGCCTGGCACAGTATTGCCAGACGGCCGCTGAGCGCCTGGCGGGCATTCTGGGCCGTCATGGGGAGACTGCCCGCGTTGACGATTCTCGGCTCCTACCACATCGCAGCGCATGCGATCCTGCTGGCGCCATTTGTCGTCCTCGGGACTCTTGTATACCGATATGCCTTCTCTTCGATGCGGTTGTACTTCTTGTTCCTGGAAAACCCAGCGGTACGCTGGATCGGGTTGGTCGTCGCCTTGCTGCTGGTCGCAGGCATCGTGGTTGTCCACGGTCTGGTGTACCTTCACTGGATGTTCTCCCTGCCGGCACTGCTGGTGGATAATCTGTCGGCCAGATCGGCTCTTACTTACACGCGTAACCTGCTCAAAGGTACGAGACGACGGATGGGGGCTGTCATCTTCTTGTTCTGGACGGTGATCGTACTGCTGCCCTTGGCTTTGGCGCAGGGGTTCTACTGGCTGGGGGGCAGTGTCTTCGCCCGTCTGCCGGAAGAGCACAGACTGGTCATGCCGGTCGTGCTGGTGCTGATGGCGGGCTACCTGGCGGCCTCGTTCATCGGGAAGTTCCTGACCGTAGCACTGACCAGCCTGACGATCACTCGGCTCTATGCCGCCCTGCTCCGAACCCGAGACATGACTAAAGAGGACGTTCGACCTTTCCGCGCAGCGGCTGGCCCACAGGATAGAAGAAAGGAAAAGCCAGAGCACCGACTTCCTTCCGGAGCAGCACAGTCGCTGGCGTGGCATCTATCTCGTCCTCCACATGCCAGGCGGATCGCTGCATTTCTGGTCCTGGCCGCTGTGGTGTCGCTGTCCATAGCGGCTACGATCCTGAGCGGCTTCGAACTGCGCGACAGCGTCAAGATCACCGCCCATCGCGGCAGCTCGTTCGCCGCCCCGGAGAATACACTGGCGGCAATTGGCAAGGCCATCGAGCAGCGCGCCGACTACGCCGAGGTTGATGTGCGTCTGACGGCCGATGGCTACGCCGTTCTGCTGCATGACAGAGACTTGTTCCGTGTCGCGGGGGTCAAGATGAACCTGGATGACCTCACTTACGAACAGGTCCGCACCCTGGACGCTGGAAGCTGGTTCGCACCAGAGTTCCGGCAGGAACGTATCCCCCTGCTGTCTGATGTCCTGGACTTCTGCAAAGGCAGGATCCGGCTGAATATCGATCTGAAGGTTGACGGGGACCCACACAGACCTGCGGAACGGATCGTCCAGATTCTACAGAAACATGACGCCATACAGGAGTGTGTCGTCAGCTCTGCAAGTATCCAAGCGATTGAGCACATCCGAATGCTCGATCCGAGCATCCGCACGGGGTATATCATATCCCAGTCCCTCGGCAAGGTGGCGGCCCTGGATGTTGATTTCCTCAGCGTCTCATCCCGTCAAGCGACGCCTGGGCTGATCAGCGCTGCCCAAGCCGCGGGAAAAGAAGTCCATATCTGGATTGTCAATAAGCCCCGACAGATGACCAGATTCATCGATCTGGGGGCGGACAACCTCATCACGGATGTGCCCCACGTGGCCAGGGCCGTCCTCGACGAGAGGCGCGCGATGAGCAATGAGCAACTCTTGTTTGTCAAGGTCCGCAGTTGGTTTCTCAAGTAACGACGCCGGTCAGCTCGCTGTTTATCCCCAGGCATATTGCTCGAGCCAGTGTATAAGCGGCATCGAAGCTATGGCACACTGCCTCGGCCACCCTCGCGGGCTGGACCCCCGTTGGCTGGGCAAACAACACAGCGGTGTAATCAAAGCGCCGGCTATACCCGAAGAGAACATCCGGGCGTTCTGTCCCTGTGAAGGTTGCCTGATTCGAGATGAATTGAAGTGCTGACCCTTCGCGTATTTGCCGGCTTTGATTCATCCGCCAGCGTACGGCGGGATCATCTTGACTCTTGGCCCGCCTTTGGCTGCATCTGCGGGATGCGGCAAATAGTTTGTAAAAAGCAGCATCGTTCGAACCCACGGCACAACAGAAAACGCAAAAAAAGCGATCGAACATCAAAGAGATTGCACGCGTACTTGGATAGACGTAGAATTTGGCTTGTATCTGTTCCGTTGAGATTCTTGTGGATTGGCACAATACAGGTTGGGCAGTGTCCATTGCTGCCTTTGACATGGAGGTTCCAAATCATGGCTAATCTCTTGTACATCAAGGCGTCTCCAATGGGCGAGCTTTCTTATTCACTTGCCGTTGCGGACGCATTCGTCGAGGCGTACCGTAAACGGAACGCACGGGATAAGGTCAAAGTCATCGACCTATTCAAGGCGGCGCTTCCCGCCTTTGATTTTGAGGCGGCTTCGGCGAAATACAAAATCATGCACGGCAAAGAACATTCGCCCGAGGACCGCCGGATATGGCAGAAAATCGTCTCCTTAATCGAAGAATTCAAATCGGCGGATAAGTACGTTCTGGCGGTGCCGATGTGGAATTTCTCAATTCCGTATCGTCTGAAGCAGTACATAGATATTCTCGTTCAGCCCGGTCAAACGTTTACCGTCACCGAGCAGGGCAATTACGAAGGCTTGGTCAAGGACAAGCCCGTCTTTATCGCCTACGCGAGTGGCGGCGAGTACGTTGCCGGAACGGACAGCGAGCTGTTCGACCTGCAGAAGAAATATCTGGAGCTGATTCTGGGCTTTATTGGCCTTACCGATATCCGCTCGGTAACGGTCGAGCCGACTCTTGCCGGCGGCCCCGAAACCGCCAATCAAAAACGGGCCGAGGCAATCGAGAAAGCAAAACAATTAGCCCGCACGTTTTAGCCCTGTCTCCACTACGGCAGAGCACCAGGCCCATAGTATGGGCGGTAGCGATAAAAGTATTGCGGCTGCCAGCTCCACCTCCACGGGTCCAGCAGCCTTGCGTTGACCGCGGTGCGCTCTGCCAAGACGTTTAGCTGCTGCTGTATTCCGAACAGGCCTCCTTCGAGTTTGCGGTGGTTTTCCTGGATATCGCTGACAGCCTTATCAAGTTGCTCCACGCTCTTGGTAACCTGCTCGCTGCTGGCGTTAACCTTGTCCTCGATTTCTTTGAGTTTGTTCTCGGCCTCAGCCAAAAACTCGAGTTTCTTTAGTTCCGCCCGCGATTTTACCTGCGTTTCCCAGACCTGCCTGTCCGCGTTCAGCGTCTTTATTTTCTCATCTATCTGCGCGATTCTGTCACTGTCTTGTCCGGTGGCGGATTCGCCCAGAGCGGCCTTGGCTTTTTCGCAGCAACGTATCGCCTGGATGAAATCATCCGGGTCGTCTCTAAAGTCCCACGTTCGCCCGGAAAAGTAGTCCGCCAGGTCCAGGTAATATCTGTATTCGGGCACGGTCTTGGCCTCTATTGTCCTGGGATCGATTTCTCTTCTGCTGTAGGTGCTCACAACGATCTTGCTCTCCTCCAGCCGTTCGATGGTGATTTTGTTCTTGTCTTCGGTGACCACTTTTCCAAATATCAGCTCCCCGGTCCTCAGATGGAAATCCACCGTTCTTACCGCGCTCATTCTCGGCCTTGAGGTCACAGCCTGCACAGAACTCCCGGGTGTCGCCTGGCTTGGCTGTCCGGACGCTTGGGGCTTTGCGATCGTGCCGCAGGCCAAAAGTGTGACCCATGCCACTGTCTTGATAGTCTTTGCCGGTTTCATGTTCTTATCCCCCTTCTATCCCCTGTATTCTGTTTTCTGTCTTCTGTCTTCTCACCGCCCCCATTATACCCGATTTCACCGAGAAATAGGATAGACGGCGTATTTCTTTATTGAACAATCACTTACACAAATATTGGCCTTCTTAACGTACTCAGCGCTCCCCGCGGTAAGAGCGCAGAATTGGCTTTGTTTGGGTTTGCTCTTTCGAACTCTCCAGACGCTGATTTTCTCATAATTCTTTGTAGCGAAGAGAGATACACTCGTTTCTCACTTTCCGGAAATTGGGTTTGTTTTGCATAAAAAGGGTGAATTTGTAGAGGATCCTCTACAATTACAATT
>CAZPJZ010000075.1:0-8684 GCA_964586995.1 uncultured Pirellulales bacterium
CTGAGGCGCAGCAGCCACCTCGCTTCGCGCCAGGCCAGCCAATAGGCGCTGAGGACGTGCCCCCCGACGATATACCGTTTTGACATCATGTATGACGAGGAAGAATATGATAGTAAGGCAGAAGACAAGTGGCAGAAAACCGGGTTTCCCAGGAGCCCGGGACCAGACGCAATGCCGTTTTTGCAGGAACGGCATAAAGTACGTTGACTATAAGGACGTGGAGACGCTGCAGAAGCTTCTTACCAGTCGCGGCAAGATATACTCCCGCAAACGCAGCGGTAATTGCGCCGGTTGCCAAAGAAAGGCAAGAAAGGCAATCAAGCGTGCCAGATACATGGCACTATTGCCGTTCACCGCATAGTTAACCAATCGACCAAAAGGGATAAAGGCATGAGAGTTTTGCTTTGTGAGGACATTGAGAGGCTCGGCTGGCTCGGAGACGTGGTGGAAGTCAGCGAGGGCTATGCCAGGAACTATTTATTGCCGCAGGGCCTGGCAAAGATGGCGACCCGTGTGAACATCAAAGCCATAGCCAAAGAGAAAGCCAAGCGTGCTGAGCTGCGGGTACGCCAGCATGAAAGGCTTGGCGAAGCTGCCAAAGCTGTTGAAGGCGCAGAGGCGGTTGTGGCGGCCAAGGCCAACGAGCAAGGCGTTCTTTTCGGTTCGGTTACAGCTCACCAGATAGCGGCTAATCTGAGGGAGCAAGGATTCGAAGTCGCTGATGAGGTCGTGCATTTGCCCGAACACATAAAGCATCTGGGAACTCATACAGTGACTCTGAAGTTTGCCGCCGATTTGGTGCGTGAGATAAAGGTCACTGTTGTGCCCGAACCGGGCGAGGAGCCGAAGGTCGAGGGCACCTGAAGTTCGTGTCCGTTTTCTTGTGTCAAATATGCGGCCTGCTCAATTATGGAGGAATCGGCGGATCGCTTGTCGCAAGCTGTTTATTGCGCGTCGTAGTTTGGCGTCGGTGATTTCCCGGACGCGATATGGCGAAGCCGGTGTTTGTGTTTGACAGGCCCAGTGAGCGGGCGTAAAATCAGTTGCGAATACTCGAAGGAGTCTGCCTTACGGACTCTAACGGCGGTTCGTGAATTTGGGCGGCTAACCACGAAATATGAGGGAGCGAACGGGCTATGGCGGATGAGCAAAAAGGCCAGACAGTCAAACTGGCCGGGTCCGTTACTGCCAAATCGGATGCGACCGGCAAACTGACGGTAAGCCGGAGTATGCCGGAATCACTGGCGGCAGAGGCGGCCGTGCTCGGATCGATGATCATCGATCCGGCCTGCATAGGACAGGTCCTCCAGCACGTGGACCGGCAAGCTTTTTACCGGATCGAACACCAAATGATATTCGATGCCCTAATCGCTTTATACGAAAAAAACCCCAGCGAAGCCATCGACGGAGTGCTGCTGCGCGATGAGCTCCAGAAGCGAAAGCAGCTCGAGGCCGTCGGTGGAGTGGAGTATCTTGCCAAGGTCATGGAGTCTGTGCCTTCTTCGGCTAACGTTATGTATTACGCCGAGATTGTCAAAGACAAGATGCTGCTGCGGGAAATGATTGCGGCTGCCAGCGAAATCCTCAATGACGCCTACGATGAAAGCGGCGAAACTACTGAAAAGCTTGACAACGCAGAGCGCCGCATATTTACCATTACGGATAAGAACGTAAGGGGTTCTGCCAGTGTCCTGAAAGACCTGGTCATGCGGTCGTTCGATTTGATAATGAAGCGCGAAGGCAGACACGTCACGGGCTTGTCAACCGGCTATTACGCGCTTGATGACTTAACCTGCGGCTTGCAGAACGGCGAGATGATAATCCTTGCCGGCCGACCAAGCATGGGCAAGACCTCACTAGCGCTCAATATTGCCGAGTATCTGGGAGTGGTCGAAAATGTGCCGGTGGCGATATTCTCGCTGGAAATGAGCCGGCAGCAGCTCGCCGAGAGATTCATGTGCAGCAACAGCGAGATTGATAGCCAGAAGATCAGAAAAGGGATGCTCAGCACGGAAGATATGGAGAAACTCAAGTCGGTCTGTGGCGATTTATACGAGGCGCCTATATATATTGATGATACATCGTTGCTGACTCCACTGGAGCTTCGTGCCAAGGCCCGCAGGCTCAAAAACTTGCATGACATACGATGCATAATGGTAGACTATCTGCAATTGATGCACGCCGGCGCCAGGATCGAGTCCCGTCAGCAGGAAATCTCCACCATTTCAAGATACCTCAAGGCTCTGGCGGGCGAGTTGAACGTTCCCATCGTCGTGCTTAGCCAGTTGAATCGTGCTCCTGAAGGTAGAGAGGATCACCGCCCGAGGATGAGTGACCTGCGTGAAAGCGGCAGCATCGAACAGGACGCCGATGTGGTGATGATGCTGCACCGGGAAGATTATTATCGGCGCTCCGAGCGGCTTGAGCTTAGTGACGGGCAAGGTACTACGATCCGCAGCAGTGAAGACAGTAACAGCGAGGAGAATACTGCTGAGATTATAATTGCCAAGCAGCGCAATGGCCCGACCGGCACCGTGAAGCTGGTCTTCAGGAAGAACATCATGCGGTTTGAGAACTACTCGACCGTGGGCCAGGAAGCGGTGCCTTTCTGAGCCGATGATTGGCCGGATGCCCGATGCTCGATGCTCGCCGAAGCGGGGACACTGAACCGAGCATCGAGAATCGAGTATCGAGGAATTAGATGCCGGATGCGATTCTTATTGTCCTTATGTCAGTTGTCCATGTGGGTTCCGGTTCCGCATGTGCGGGAACCAGCACCAGGTTCAATTCGCATTTAGCCATGCAATCCTTCGGCGTGACTCAGCAAGCGTTTATTGCAGGGTCCTTCGCCGCCGCAGGGACGGCCGGACAAGAGGCGGCCGCCGATGGCCCGAAAAATATAGTGAAGTCAGTCGAGTTTGTCGGCAATAGAAAGTATAAGGATAAGGTTCTACGCCAAAGATTGGACTTCAGGACAGGCGACCGCCTGGATCCCGTTCTGGCAGAGGCCGGCAGAAGAATCGTAGCGGAGATCTATCGCAAAATCGGCTTTGCCTTCGTCCGGGTGACGCTGGACTGGGAGAGGCTGTCCGATGGTGAAGTGCTTTATACCATCGATGAGGGGCCGAGGGTTCAGATCAAATCGGTGAAGTTCACCGGCAATGAGGCCGTCAAGACCGGGACGCTTGAAACGATAACCAAGCTGAAGCAGAAAAAGTGGTTCTACTGGCCCTTCTACTATACGAAGGAGGCGCTGACGGAAGATGTCGCGAGGCTTGAGAATTTCTACTACCAGAAGGGCTTTCTCGATTACAGGGTCACGGCAGAGACAGAATTTTCCGAGGATCAAAGCGAGGTCTACGTGACTTTTGTAATCGAGGAGGGCCCGGCCTACTGTATTCAAGAAGTACTATTTGTCGGCAATGAGCACTTCGACGTGGAGACGCTACGGTCCCGGCTGGAACTGGCGCCCGGGCAGGTCTATATCAAACGAAAGGCAGACGCGGACGCAAAACGGCTGCTGCAGCTCTACGGGGAGCACGGTTTCATTGATGCCCAGGTTCAGCAAAAGGCGAAGTTTGTTCCGGATGCGGCTGCCGCGCTTGTCAACGTCGAATTCAGCATCGCCGAGGGCAACCAGTTTCGAATCGGTCAGATCGAGGTCACAGGTAACGAGTTGACGCAGGATAAGGTCGTTCGCCACGTATTGGACGAGTACCAGTTTACACCGGGCCAGATATACAACGCCGATATGGCACCTAAGCAGGGCAACGGCAAGCTGGAGAAATATGTCCAACGGATGACTCTGGCCGAGGAAGTAGTGATCAGGCCGGTCACACCGGCAAGTGGTGCCGCTGACCAAAGAGATGTGAAGGTGGACATCAAAGAAGGACCGACGGGCTGGATCAATCCGGGTGTCGGCATCAGCAGCGACTACGGCGTGATTGGCCAGCTCATCTACGAGCAGCGCAATTTTGACATCACCGATTGGCCGCAGAGCTTCGGAGATCTTGTCACTATGAAAGCCTTCCGAGGCGCCGGCCAGTCGATGCGAATCGCGCTGCAGCCCGGGACTCGCTGGAGTACGTATTCGGTCAACTTCAGCGACCCCTACTGGCGGGACCAACCAATAACGTTCAGTGTGGCTGGCTCAAGCTTTGAATGGTTCAGGGAGTGTTACAATGAGGCTCGGCTGCGCAGCTATATTGGATTCGAGCAGCGAATGGAGGAAAAGTGGCGCAGAAGGATATCGTTTAAAGCCGAAAACGTGGATATCAAGAGAATCGATTTTGACGCCCCGCGGGAAATATGGGACGTCAAAGGCGACAACGCATTGGTGGGAATTGGCTTCGGGGTCGGAAGGAATCTCATCGACGACATCTACGATCCGAGTAGCGGCTATGTCCTTAACGCCGATTACGAGCAGCTTACCGGCGACCACACGTTTGGTGTGCTGAGCGGATCCTACGTTCACTATCAGACGCTTTACCAGGACGTGCTGGAGCGAAAAACGGTTTTGGCAGTGAAGGTGCGGGCGGCTACGACCTTGGCGGATGCGCCGCCGTTCGAGAAGTTCCACGGTGGGGGCACCGGCACTTATGGTATACGGGGTTTTGAGTACCGCGGCATCAGCCCAAAAGGACTCCAGACCAATGTGCCCTTGCCTCAGCGCAAGGACCCCATAGGCAGTGACTGGATATTTTTGTCTAATGCCGAGGTCACCGTACCTTTGATCGGCCAGAATTTTGACGGTCTGTTTTTCATTGACAGCGGCATGGTGGAGACCGGGCCTTACCGGGTCTCGGTGGGAGCCGGCATACAGATACGAATCCCTCATTGGTTTGGGCCGGTCCCCATGAGGTTCGAATTTGGCGTGCCGATCAAGAAGGATGACGATGACGAGACGCAGGTGTTCAGTTTCACGATGGGACGCCTCTTTTGAAAACGGACAACCAAAGAGCAACAATCCGGAAAGGAACAGTCATGAAAAGCAAAGTGCTGATAAGCCTCAGTTGTTTGGTTGGCGCGGCTGTCTTATTTGCCGGCTATGAACACAGCTTGGCTCAGCCAAAGCCTGGTCAGCTTCCCGTGAAGATTGCGGTCGTTAATGTGCGCGACGTCTTCCGTAATTGCAAGAGGAATGCCAAGTACAGACAAGAAGCTATGGCCGAGTATAATAAAACTATGGCTGAGCTGGAGAGGCTGTCCAAGCAAATTCAGGCCGATGAAGCAGGATTGAAGACCTTGAAGCCGGGAAGTCCCGACTATCTGAAACAATATGAGGAGGTTCTAAGGAAAAAGGCCGAGCTGGATTATCGCCAGCAATACCTTAAGCAGGAAAGAGGGCTAAAAGACCACCGATGGACCGAGGAGCTTTATCAGGAGATCTTGAGGATAACCAAGGAAGTGGCCGAGCAGAAAGGTTTGAGTATGGTTCTTGACAAACAGGAGCCGGAATTCCCCGCTTCGAGCGCCGACGAGCTCTGGGCTATTATCAGTACCCATAAACTGCTGTACAGTGGTGGGTGCTTGGATATTACCGATGAAGTGACTGTTCGGCTGGATGCCACCGATGGTGCACAACCATAGTGCAAAGTAAGGGACGGGGTTGAAATCCGCATTCGCTCCAGAACCTTTGTTGAGCTTGTACTGTAAGGCTTGCTATGAAATTGACCGTTACACAGTTAGCGCAGCGCATCGGCGCCGAGACAGTGGGGCCGTCCGATGCAATCAGCAGGCAGATCACCGGCGTTGGGCCGATAGAAACGGCCTCAGATAGTGATGTCACTTTCATCACGGATGATAGGTACTTAGCTGCGTTGCAGAGTTCGCGTGCAGCGGCGGTTATTACGGGCACACCGCTTGAGAATCTGACCATGCCGCAGTTGATTGTTGAGGACGTCAACGGCGCGCTTATCAAAGCCTTGAAGGTTTTTGCCCCCAAGTTAAAAGCTCCGGCAAGGGGGATTGATCCAACTGCCAGGGTCGGCCAGGATGTCCGCGTGGCCGAGGGGGTGGCCGTCGGCCCGTGGGTGATTGTCGAAGATGGCGTGGAAATCGGGCCAAACAGCATAATCGGCAGCGGGTGCAAAATAGGCCAGAACTCCAAAATCGGTGAAAACTGCCGTCTGGACAGCAATGTTGTGGTCTATCACAATTGCTGCCTGGGCAACAACGTGATCGTTCAGGCAAACAGTACCATTGGCTCAACTGGTTTTGGATATTCGTTTATTGATGGCGCTCATCAACTGATCCCACACAACGGCGGGGTGCTGATTGAGGACTTTGTCGAGATAGGAGCCAATTGCTGCATTGACAGGGCTAAATTCGGAAATACCATAATTGGAGCAGGGACCAAGATAGATAATTTGGTTCAAATCGCTCATAATGTCGTTATTGGCAAGTGCTGTCTGATAGTCGGACAGGTCGGTATTGCGGGCAGTTGTAGGCTGGGCGACGGGGTTGTGTTAGGCGGACAGGTCGGCGTTGCGGACAACATAGAAATAGGCGACGGTGCACAAGTTGCGGCTCGCTCCGGGGTCGCTGGCAGCATCCCAGCAGGGCAAATAGTAGGGGGCGTACCTGCTATGGATATAAGAGAGGCGCTGCGTATAGCCAGCTTAACCAGGCGCTTGCCAAAGTTCGCTGAGCAGTTAAAGCAACTGGCCAAGAGGGTAGAAAGCCTTGAAGCTGCAAAAGACCATAAAGGGTGAGGGCAAGATTACCGGCAGAGGCTTGTTTGCGGGAAAAGAGGCGAACGTAGTTTTTCGTCCGGCCGCAGCGGATACAGGCGTGGTTTTCATACGGACAGATGTCCCGGAAACGGTGCGGATAGCTGCGATCGCGCCCAATCTGGCCGAGCGCAGCCGTCGCACTACCATAAAGAAGGGCTCGGTCAGTATAGAGACCGTCGAGCATTGTCTGGCTGCAATCAACGCCTTGGAAATTGACAATGTGGTTGTAGAGGTCAACGGCTCCGAGTTGCCGGCCCCGGATTGCAGCAGCAATGAGTACTTCAAAGTTCTCAAGCACTCAGGTGTCGTCGAGCAGCAGGTCGTCCGCAGAGAATTTGTCATTACTGAGCCGCTCAGTGTGGCTGCCGGTGACGCATCAATATACGCCCTGCCGTACGCAGATGACGGCTTGAACATAACCTATGATTTGGATTATGGCGGCCACACGGGTATCGGCAGGCAGATTTTTAGCTGTCGGCTTACCGCCGAGAGCTTCGAGAAGAACTTGGCGCCTGCCCGAACCTTTTTGCTGGAAGCTGAGGCAAAGCAGTTTCAAGCCCGTGGTATGGGCACCCATGTCGGCCCCCGGGATCTTTTGGTCATCAATTCAGATGGGCCGATCAAAAACAGCTACCGATTCCCCAACGAGTGTGTCCGGCATAAGATTGTTGACCTGATCGGTGACCTCGCGCTGGTGGGCCGCGCCATCAAAGGTAGGATTGTCGCCTACAAGAGCGGCCATACGCTGAACCAGAGACTCGTACGAAAGCTGTATGAAGTAGCCCAGCGGCAAGAGCGCATCGCCAGGTTTGGGACGGATGCCGTTTTGGATATCCGCAGGATCCAGAAGATTCTGCCGCATAGATATCCATTTCTATTGGTGGACAAGATTGTCGAGGTCGAAGGGGACACCAGAATAAAAGGGATAAAGAACGTCACGTATAATGAGCAGTTTTTCCAGGGTCACTTCCCAGGTACGCCTATTATGCCCGGTGTTCTGATCGTGGAAGCGATGGCGCAGGTCTCGGGGCTGCTGTTTGCGCAAAGGCTGGAACATACCGGGAGATTGGCGGTGTTGCTGAGCATGGATGGCGTTAAATTGCGCAAGGCGGTTGTGCCCGGCGACCAGCTTATCCTGACCGCCGAGGCCAGCAGGCTCAGAAAAAGAACCGCCCAGTGTCAATGCAAAGCCGTGGTCGGTGAGACCGTGGTAGCCGAGGCGCAAATCCGGTTTATGCTGGTCGACGACGAGACGGTGTAGATGACGGTGCGCCGCTCGTCATTGCAGCGGCCAGCGCCAGATAGGGGAGATGCAAATGACTCAAGTGCATCGCAGCGCGGTTATCGATAACAGTGCTCGATTGGACGATGATGTCACGGTCGGTCCTAATTGTGTTATCGATGCCGGAGTAACCATCGGTACCGGCACCGTTCTCGATGCCAACGTGGTCATTGCAAAGAATGTCCGCATCGGCAAGCGGAATCACTTTTTCGCCGGTTGTGTGATTGGGTCTCGGCCGCAAATATTGGGTTTGCCTCCAGACGCTGAGCTTGGAGGGCTGGTGATAGGCGATAATAATACTATTCGCGAGCAGGTAACTATACATCCGAGCATTTACCCTGATAGAATGACGCAGGTCGGAAATGACAATCTGCTAATGATCGGCGCGCACATAGGGCATGATTGTATTCTCGAAGATAAGATAGTCATCAGCAACTACACACAGATAAGCGGGCACTGCAAGATAGAGACCGGGGTCTGGCTTAGCGGCATGGTTCTACTGCACCAATTTGTTACCGTTGGCAAGTGGTGCTACGCCGCGGGGCTGGCCGGCATTAATAAGGATGTGCCGCCCTTTCTCACCGTCAGCGGACATTATCCGCCGCGGGTGCGGGGTGTCAATAAACGAGGACTGGATAGAGCCGGTTTCAGCCAGGAGCAGCAGGAGC
>CAZPJZ010000076.1:0-8527 GCA_964586995.1 uncultured Pirellulales bacterium
ATTCTGCTTACATGATTCTATCACATCCGGATAACCGCGGCTCTTTCAAGATCAATATATTGAAATGCGACTTGCCGCGTTTTGAGCGCAAAGTCTACACGAGATAGCGCGGCAAATCAAGGAGATAAAGAAGTTTTTTTCAGGATTCCTGGCACTTCTGATGAAGAAGAACGAACAGAAAGTCTCTCTGTTTTCTGTAGAAAAGGGCTGTCAGCCTCCGGCTGACAGCCCTTGAATAACAGTTAGCTCTCTTGCCCGGCCCATTGATATTCATAAAGGGCCAACAAGATGTCAACACAAGTTACGGGATGGGAATTGCTCCAGTGACACCGAGACCCCATTTACCAGCCTCGCCAACAATCAGCTCGACTCCTACACGAGCATCGTCAATAGGGGGCTTCCACGCTACACCGAAAACCCCGATAGCCGAGGCGTGCTTGAGTTTATAAGACTCGCTACACTTACCTCGCCCGTATTCAATTAACTCTTCACCAGAATAATAGTAGTTGCTCTCCGATATCTTCACATCAAGACTTCCTTGCAGACTCTGCCAGCCTCCGCCGGCGTAGAGCTGAAGTACATCGCTCATCTGGTAAGTTGCACCGAGGTAGGCCATACCCTGCCACCAGTCAAGTTCAGCGGTTGCGCGTCCAACATCGACGCCTTCGCCATCACCATTACCATTACCATTACCTTCACCTTCCATCCATGTGTCATACCACTTCTCTTTCCAGTCACCGGGATATGCTGCGCCAATTTGCATGCGTCCGCCAAAGGTCCAGGGGCCGCTCTGGCAAATAGTGAAATTCGCTCCAATCTGCCATGCAAGTCCATAATCAAAATCTGCCGACACCTTCTCTGGGTCGCCCCACCAATATATATCGGCCTTGGCATCGGCCGCACCCAAGCGGACATATATATCCCAGTTCTCACAGAGACCGTATTCGATACTGCCAAGTATTGCGTTAGTTTTAAAACCGCTTAGCTTCAGTTTACTGAGACCTGCGTCACTAAAACCCCAGTCCCAAAGGTTAGGGTCCTCGCTATTCGGTTCGGCCCCCATCTCTGAAAATTTGCCACAGCCGTATAGGTCCATCTTCTCGTAGAAGTAGGCCACATCGAAAGCCCACTGCCCGGGATTCAGCACGGACATCGGAGGACCTAACGGCCCGCCAGCAAAGCTCACTGAGCAGAGCAAAGTCACCACAACAACAACAGCCTTCACCAACCTTCTCTTTTCCATAAATCACTCCTTTCCAAAGAAACCTCAGAATACAGTTTTGAACATTCAAACCTGTACGACTACTTTGCGTCAAGAGACTCTCAACCCTTTCAAACGTATATATGCAAACCCCATTCTTACCAAACTAAGAAGGTGGAATCTATACGACCCGCAGAGGTAAATCAAGCAAAAACTGAAAAAAAAACCAGTTCTGCCGCGGTCCGTAAGACATGAGCGTTGCCCAAGCCGCCTTGTGGCAACACTAAGAAATATGTTTTCGACAGCCTCATGCACCCTGCATATAATATAAATCGATGGATGCAGACGTGATGGACAGTAAGCTGTTCGACGTGCCCGAAAGGGCCAATATCGAATCGGCAGCCCCGTTAGCGGTTCGGATGCGGCCGAGAACACTGGCCGATTTTGTCGGGCAAAAGCACCTACTTGGGCCCGATAAGCTGCTAACCAGAATGCTCGAAGCCGATAGGCTCAGCAGCTTGATATTTTACGGCCCGCCGGGGGTGGGTAAGACCTCGCTGGCCAAGGTAATCGCCAACCATACCAGGGCAAAATTCCACTACCTCAGCGCGCCGGCAGCCAGCGTGAGCGACCTGCGCCGGATAATAGCGGATGCCCGGGACAGGCTTGCCGCCGGCAAAGTCAGAACAGTGTTGTTCATAGATGACATCCATCGCTTTAACCGCGCTCAGCAGGATGTCCTGTTGGACGACGTCGAGACCGGGGTTCTAATTCTCATCGGGGCCACAACGGAGAACCCGTACTTTGCGATTAACTCGCCGCTGATTTCTCGCAGTACCGTATTTCATTTTGAGCCGCTCAGCGCACAAGATATTTTACAACTGCTCAAGACTGCCATTAGCGACCCCGAACGAGGTCTCGGCAAATTCGATATTCAGGCCGACCATGAAGCTCTGACGTTTCTGGCGAGTCTGTGTGATGGAGATGCTCGAAGGTCTCTGACCGCTCTGGAGGTGGGCGTCCTATCGCAAGCTGCGCGAAAACCACAAGGCAAAATAAAATTTAATCTGGAAGCAGCCAAAGAGTCGATACAACAAAAGGCTATGGGTTACGACCGCACAGGTGATACGCACTACGACCTGGCCAGCGCTCTGCAGAAGAGCATGCGAGGTTCCGACCCTGATGCCACGGTTTATTGGCTTGCCCGCATGATAGCGGGCGGCGAGGATACGCGTTTTATTGCTCGTCGGATCGCAGTCTGTGCCGCCGAAGACGTCGGCAACGCCGATCCGATGGCAACGGTTCTGGCTGCTGCGGCTGTGCAGATATCTGAGTTCGTGGGCCTGCCCGAAGCGCAACTGGCGCTGGCCCAGGCCGCCTTATATGTCGCTTGTGCACCAAAGTCGAACGCCGCCGCCTCGGCAATATGGAACGCCCTGGCGGATGTTAAATCGCAGCCGACTCAAGCAGTGCCCAAACATCTGAAAGATAGCCATTACGCGGCTGCGAAAAAGCTGGGCTACGGCGATGACTACAAGTATCCGCACAATTATCAGGATGGCTTCGTAGCACAGCAGTATCTTCCCGCGGCGATGACGAAGAGATATTATGAGCCAAAAGAAATAGGGTATGAAAAAAGTATCAGGCGTTATTTACAAAAGCTGCAAACGTTGATAGAAAACAGCAGATCTGTCCAGGACAACACCCGAAAGAAGGACAGCTAAATGGACAAGAACCGGCTCCGCCGTGAGTTGCAGAACCGCTTGCTCACTATTCCTTCGGAAAAGAGGGGTGAAAAAAGTCATAAAGCATGCCAGAATCTTATCGCCACGTCGGAATTTCAGCGCGCGTCGGCGGTGATGATGTATCTATCCCTGCCGCATGAGGTCGATACTTCCGAGGCCATACTTCACGCCTGGCAACTGAGCAAGACCGTCTTAGTGCCGAAGATTTCCTGGCAGCAAAGACACATGATACCGGTGATGATAAACTCGCTGGAGACCGAGTTTGAGACGGGCGTTTCAGGACTACGAAATCCGATAACCGGCGTGCCGATGCCATTTGAGGAGATTGACCTGGTCGTTGCGCCGGCATTAGGATTCGATAAGAAGGGCAATCGGCTTGGCCGAGGCGGCTGCTACTACGACAAGTTTTTCGCCAATGAAAAGCTCAAGGCTCGCCGGTGCGGCCTGGGCTTTGTGGAGCAGGTAGTTGACCTAATACCCGTGACGGAGAGTGATGAGCCGATAGATTTTTTGGTGACCGATGAGGAAGTGATATATTTCAGAAACTGAGACTAAGGAGAGTGACATGGCTCGTTATCCCTTTGGTCGCGGCGCAGGACGATTAGCCCGTAACCCAAATCTGACATACATCATTGGTGGGGGTCTTATGGCTGCCGTGGTGGTTATCCTTTTTCATGGTCTCCAGCCTCGCGGCGAGGGTACGGGAGAAAATACCGCCCGGGATATGAACGAGACTGTTGAGGTTTCACCTGCGATCTCCGTGGAGAGGAAAACGGCCGATCCCGCCACTCGTCTGGCCGCCGAAGTGAAGCCCAGACTTGACCTGACCAACACCACGTCCGAGCCCAATGCGCAACCCGATCCCAAAGTGGCCGAGCTCATTGCAGAAGCTATGGCAGCGTTCAACGCTAATCCTAACGCCGTCATAGAAACGCGCGACAGACTAAACAGCCTATTGCCCGTGCCCATGAGTAAACAGCAGCGATCGCTGATCAAGGAGCAACTCTCGAAGCTCGCCGACAGATGGCTGTTCAGCCGGACCGTTTTCCCGCAGGACGCGCTTTGTGAAACTTACAGGGTCAAACGTGGCGAACAGCTTATACGAATCGCAGAACAATTCAAGGTGCCGTATGAGATTCTAATGCAGATCAATGGCATCCACCGTCCTCAGGCCCTGCAAGCAGGCCAGACAATAAAAGTCATCCACGGTCCGTTCCACGCCAAGATATGTCGCTCAACGTTTACGATGGACTTATATCTGCTGAATACGTTCGTTCAGAGTTTTCCGGTGGGTCTGGGAACGGCTGACAGGCAGACCCCAACCGGCACCTGGAGAGTCAAAGCGGGCGGCAAACTCATATCGCCCCCCTGGACCGATCCGGATACCCAGCGAGTATACTACGCCGGCCATTCAGATTACCCGCTAGGCTCAAGATGGATTGAGCTGGAAGGTATCGGGGGGCAAGCCGTAGGCCAGACCGGCTTTGGCATCCACGGCACCAAAGAACCCGAGACAATCGGCACCGCAGGCTCGCGAGGATGCATCCGCCTGCATAATGGTGACGCAATAAAGGTCTACAATCTATTAGTGCCGATTCACTCCACGGTAACAGTTGAGGAATGAAACAGGTAGACACGTTACTACAACTGGCAGGGCTGCGGCAGGCCAGCTTCACGCGGATTCTTTTCTGGCCCTTTGGTTTGCTGTGAATAGGTCAGCCTTGCCTTCGACTATATCGCGGGTAATCACATACTTTGCAGGCTTCGATTCTTCCGGCAGTTGATACATCAAATCAACCATCAGCTCTTCTGCTATCGCCCGCAGCGCTCTGGCGCCGGTGTCGTGCTTCAGGGCTTTTTGCGCCAGTGCGCGTAAGGCGCCTTCTGTAAACTCCAGCTCGGCATCTTCCATCTCGAAAAACTTCTGATACTGCTTACAGAGGGCATTTTTCGGCTTGGTAAGAATATCCATGAGCGCCTCTTCATCGAGAGCCGAAAGGGCCGCAATTACCGGAAGCCTGCCCACCATTTCGGGAATCATTCCAAACTCGATGATATCTTCCGGGATGACCTGCTCCAGAATACTGCTGTACTCGCTTTTTTCATCGGTTTGGCCGGAAAGTTCCGTACTGAAACCGATCATTTTTCTGCCGAGTCGCTTCTTTATGATGTTTTCCAGACCCACAAACGTCCCGCCGCATATAAAAAGTATCTGCGCGGTGTCCATTTGGATATAGGATTGTTCCGGGTGCTTTCTCCCACCTTGCGGAGGGATATTGGCAATGGTTCCTTCAAGCATCTTCAACAGGGCCTGCTGCACGCCTTCGCCGGAAACATCCCGAGTGATCGAGACATTCTGATATGTTTTGCCGATCTTGTCGATTTCATCAACATAAACGATTCCTCGTTGTGCCGCCTCTAAATCGTAGTCGGCGTTTTGGAGCAATCGCAGCAGGAAGTTCTCCACGTCTTCGCCGACGTATCCGGCCTCGGTAACGGTCGTTGCATCGCATATTGCAAACGGCACTTCCAGTCTCCGGGCGAGCGTTCGGGCCAACAGAGTTTTGCCCGAACCGGTCGGGCCAATCAAAAGAACGTTGGATTTGTCTATCTCAACATCACCGTCCCCGGTATCGCTATGCAAAAGTCGCTTGTAGTGATTGTGCACGGCAACCGACAGATACTTTTTGGCGTGGGCCTGCCCAATGACGTATTGATCCAGGTATTGTTTTATTTCGCGGGGGGTCGGCATCTCTTTGCGGTCGCTAATCTTTCTGCCGGCCTGCTTGCGATTTTGCTGGATGATGCTGTGACACAGCTCGACACATTCCGGACAGATGAAAACCCTGTTCGGGCCTTCTATAAGGGTGTCGGCCTGGCTGCCAGACCGGCCGCAGAAGCTGCAAATCGCCCTGGGCTTCCTGTTATTGGTTTGTCTTGCCATCTTGTTTTCCCATACTCAGACTGCACTTAGCTTTCTCACATGGCATTATAGCTTATCCCAGCCGCTCAAGCAAGGCTCTTATTGACCGCGGTGTCGTTCACGCTATCTATCCTTTTCGTACGTCAGTTGACTGTGCTTGAGCGAAATCGTATAGACAACCTCGTTATCGATATTGATGATCTGGTGAGTAACTTGCGGTTCTGGCAGCGTCGTATCGAAGGAGAGCAGCCCGAACGAGCACTTTTCGTTGTACCCGAATAATGCACCAGACATCAGCCGGTGCGTGTGAACGTTGGTCAGCTTCGAGCTTTCAAACTCATATAACGTATATCCATCCGGACGCTCAATTCTCCAAACATCCGAGCGATGTCGGTCAGCAGATAAGAGCACTACGCCCTCGATCTTGTTCTGCTCAAGAAAGCAAAATACTTCCTCTCGTTCCTGCTTGTAGCCCTCCCAGGTATCCAGGCTGCCGGGCTTGGTGCCGAAGGCCCAGGGCACGGATGAAGCCAGCACCTTAAAAGTGGCCCGGGAGGACCCGAGCTTCTCGAACAACCACTTCTTCTGAGCGCTGCCGAGCATAGATGGGTCTTTGACCTTCGGATCGGTGCGATAGTACCGGCAGTCGAGCATGAAAAAGTCCACATCGCCTATCGAAAAATCGAACCAGCAGCCTGGCTGGCTTTCCCCGCCGCCATAATAAGGGTTGTTCCAGTTATCTCGAAACACGCGCCACACTGGAATCTTCCACTCCGGCCGGTAAATTTCCGGGCCGCCCCAGCCATCATTAGTGGTGAAATCATGGTCGTCCCAAATGGCGTAGATCGCTGTGCCGGCGACAAAGTCCCGGAATTCGGGGCGAGATTGACGCCGATAATAGCAGTATTGCTGGACTGCCGGTTTGGTCGGATGGTCGATATACACATTGTCGCCAAGAAAGAGAAAAGCAAGCGGTTTGTGGGCTGAAATTGTGTTCCACATTCTCTCATTCTGCGGGTTATATCCGGCCCCGCCGCCGAAGCCCACCTGGAACTTAGCTTTGCACCCACGCGCCGGAAACGTCCGAAATGACCAGCGCTGCGATTCCCTCGTGTCACCAAGGCGAACTTTGTAGTCATATACAGTATCCGCGTTTAGACCATCAACGGTAAGAATAGCGGTGTAGTCCCTGCTCTTTTCTGCCCTTACCACATCAGACCAGATTGTGGGAGAATCCATGTCACGGCGGCTTGCGGAAACTTGAACAAACCTCTCTGCAGGAGCACGCACCCAGAACCTGGCGCTGCCGTCCGTCACGCAACCGAGCATGGGCCCGTGCACCAGTTCGTCCATCCCAGCCTTGGCCGTAATAAGCTGGGCGAATCTGCCGGTTTCGATTAGGCCCTGGAGAAGATCTCTGGGCCCTGCCAGAAAACGGCCGAAAGGAAGCCCTGCGTCAAGAGCCTCATCCACGTATTGCATCGCCTTGGCAAAGTCTCGCTTCTGGGCATAGGCAACCGCCAAGCCATACAGGGACTCCAGGTCCTTGGGGTGATTTTCCAGATAATCTTCGAAGCCCTTTATAGCGCCGTCATGATCGCCGTCGACAATTCTGGCGATTAGGTCCCTATTCTGCTGCTTGTAAGACTGCGCAGCGCGGATGGCAAAAACCATCAAGAATATTATCACGCATGTAAATATCAGTACAATGCACCTTCTTGTCTGATCCATCTGACCTTATCCTTGAATCGCCTCGCCTACGACCTCTATTCTGTATCTGCAATCGCCGTTACCGGTCGCGTCACACATGATGCAATACCAGCTCACCGCCTCGGCGTAGAGCCTCGGTGTTCACCGGCAAAGTCGAATGATATCTCTTGGCCAACACATCGGCCAAGGCCTTGGCGGCGGCGTCCGGGCTAAGATAGCCGCGCTTCTGCAAATAGGCACCCAACACCACCATATTGGCGACTTTCTGATTGCCTAACTGAACGGCTATTTCGTCGGCAGGCACCTGCAGAACCTCGACCGTACCATCCAACTGAGGCTCATCATCAATCAGAGATCTGTTCATTACTAACAGGCCACCATTTTTCAGATGGGGGCCAAATTTATCCAACGAGGCCTTGTTCATCACAATCAGCGAAGTGGGCCTGCCAACCACGGGACAGGCGATAGGCTCATTCGCAATAATGACCATACAGTTGGCGGTTCCGCCCCGAACTTCAGCTCCATAGGAAGGCATATAAGTGACTTCTTTGCCGGCCTTCATAGCCGTCTGCGCCAGCAATTTGCCGGCCAATATAATCCCCTGCCCGCCGAACCCGGCAATGACCACCTCTTCATAAACCATCTTTCCCATTTTATATTTCACACTCAAGCTTAATTCATTTCAGCAGGTTCAGCGCCCTGTTCACATTCTATCGTTTCATTCAACTTCGAATGAACTCATCCCAAGGGAGAGTCGGAACTCCATGATTCTCTGCCTTCTGTTTCGCCTTTACATCGTCGATAACAAGTTGGAGTCGTCGTTTTAGTGCAATAGCAATAGCTGCCGCATCGGGGTCATGTATCCCAATCTGGCTCCTTATCCTTAGATAGACCTGCTCTTCACCCGGTTGAAACGGTGTCACAAGTTCTGGGTATTTCCGGATGAAT
>CAZPJZ010000077.1:0-8515 GCA_964586995.1 uncultured Pirellulales bacterium
ATCCCGACCAAGGTCCATACCCGCAACCAGGCAACGGGAAAGAACCCCCAGTGAAACTGGGGGCTAAATATAATATTTGGCCTGCGGTTTCAATGCGGGGTTTTGCCCAGCAAGTTCTTCACGGCATTTATGACATTTTCTGCTGTGATGCGGAATTTCTCAAAGCAGACCTTGCCCGGTGCAGAAGCCCCGAAAGTGGACATACCAATAAAGACGCCTTTGTCGCCGAGCCATTTATGCCAGCCTAATTCGACGCCGGCTTCAATGCCGACTCTGGCTTTGACGCGTGGTGGAATAACCGAGTCTTTATACTGCCGGGTCTGCTTTTCAAAAAGCTCCCAACTGGGCATGCTGACGACCGATGCCTTTATCCCTTCACCTGCAAGTCCTTCAGCCGCACAAAGCGCCACCGATACTTCCGAGCCGGTCGCCAACAGCAGAACGTCCGGCTTCTTCGGACCGGCCAGAACATAAGCCCCCTTCTGGAGATTTGTTGCCGGAGCATACTTGTTCTGGTCGAGAACGGGCAATCCCTGGCGAGTCAGACACAAAGCGACAGGCCCTTGGCGATACGTAAGGGCAAACTTCCAGGCTTGCGCGGTTTCGTTGGCGTCAGCCGGGCGAATCACAATCAGGTTGGGCATCGCCCGAAGTGCGGCGATCTGCTCGACCGGCTGATGGGTCGGCCCATCCTCGCCGATGCCGATGCTGTCGTGAGTGAAAACAAAAATCGTCGGATACTTCGACAATGCCGCCACTCGGACCGCCGCCCTCATGTAATCCGAGAAAACCAGAAACGTCCCGCCATAGGCGCGGGCTAAGCCGCTGACAGCGATTCCATTCATGATCGCGCCCATGGCGTGCTCTCGGATGCCGTAGTGAATATATCTGCCGTCGCGTGCATCTTTCTGGAAAGGTTTTGCGCCGACAAACTTCGTGTTATTCGAGGGCGTTAGGTCCGCTGAGCCGCCCAGAACCAGCGGCAGCTTCGGCATCAACGCATCCAGCACCTTGCCCGAGGCCTGGCGGGTGGCGATTGAGCTGCCGGCCTCAAATTTCGGTAACACCTCATCGAGATTGATAGGAATCTTGCCGTCCGCCGCGTCGCGGAACTGCTGGGCAAGGTCGGGATACTTTTTGGCGTACTCGGCAAACATCCTGTTCCACGCGGATTCGGTGTCTTTACCCCTATCTAAAGCTTTTCGCATGTGAGTCAGCACACTCTCAGGGACATGGAAGGCTCTTTCGCTGTCCCAGCCGGATTTCTCCTTAATCAGCTTAATCTCATCGTTGCCCAGCGGAGCACCGTGGGCTTCGGCGGTATCCTGCATATTCGGGCTGCCATAAGCGATATGCGTGCGAAGCTTGATAATCGAAGGCCGGGTCTTTTCTTTCTTTGCATTTTCCAGGGCCTTTTCAAACGCGGCCATATCATTACCGTCGCCGGGGACTTCCTGCACGTGCCAGCCGTAAGCCTCATACCGCTTGGCCCGGTCCTCGGTGAATGCAAGCTCAGTAGGACCGTCGATACTGATGTGGTTGTCATCGTAGACCACAATCAAGTTGTCCAGGCCCAGATGTCCGGCTAAAGAGCTGGCCTCGGAAGAGACGCCCTCTTCCAGGTCACCGTCACTGGCGATGACGTAGACTCTGTAGTCAACGATCGGAAAACCATCGCGATTGAAATAGTGAGCCAGATATTTCTGCGCTATGGCCATTCCGACGGCGTTGGAGATACCCTGTCCCAAAGGTCCGGTGGTCACTTCCACGCCGCGGTCCACATCATATTCCGGATGCCCGGGCGTTTTGCTGCCCCACTGCCGAAAGTTCTTGATTTCGTCGAGACTGATGTCAAAACCCGTCAGGTAAAGCAGCGCATACAGCAGGATACTTCCATGCCCTGCGGAGAGAATGAATCGGTCGCGGTTATGCCACCGGGGGTTGGCCGGGTTGTACTTCATGTGTGTCGTCCAGAGCACGTACGCTGCCGGTGCCATCCCCATCGGCATACCCGGATGCCCGGAGTTGGCCTTCTGCACCGCCTCCATGGACAAGAACCGAATGGTCTGGACACACAACTCGTCGAGTTCCGATAACCCGGGGTGCTTTGTGGATGCATTCATTGCCTATGTCCTCAATCGCGCCTTCTTGATATACTTCAGCCGACAAAACAAACCCGATACGATAACCCCGATCAGCCGCTGCCGCAAGCACTTTTATTGCCCACCGATGGCCTGCATCTCTCCCGGAAGTAACATACATATTTGACAAACATGTGTGCCCGCCGCACAATTAGGCTTTCACGAGTGTTCAGATTCCGGTCGATCTCGGACTGAGAGCTTTCTGCGATGTATGATGTAGCGATCATAGGTGCCGGGCCTGCTGGAGCTACGTTAGCTCGTCTAATCGCACGGCGCTACAGCGTTCTGTTAGTTGACAGGAGGCCTATGACAAGCCCTACCGGAGGTAGCGCATCGGGAAAGTGCTGCGGCGGGCTGTTGGCTCCTGATGCGCAGGCGATGCTGTCCAAAATGGGCTTGGGGTTGCCCAAAAGCCTGTTAGTGGACCCGCAACTTTTCGTTGTCCGCGCAATCGATGTACCGCACCACATCGAGAGGTATTACCAACGGTACTACATCAACATGGACCGGCAGAAATTTGACTGCTGGTTACTCTCTATGGTTCCATCAAGTGTTGACATGCGACTTGGCTGCCGGTTCATATCATACGAATCGGAGAACAACCACTTCAAGACACACCTTGTCGAAAATGGTAAGCCCTGCGCCGAACGCGCCAGAATCTTGGTTGGTGCTGACGGTGCATCATCGCTGGTTCGCAGACAGACTCTGCCGAACCATCCTTTGCCGAGGACCTATCTCGGCGTGCAGGAATGGGTCGAAGCAGACAGCAAATTGCCATACTTCTCCACCCTGTTTGATCCGGAAATCACCGATTATTACTGCTGGACGATTCCGAAGGAAAATGAATTGATCATTGGGGCCGCATTGCTTCCGAGGCGCGATGTGACCGGCAGGTTTGGGCTGCTGAAAAATAGGCTGAAAGATTACGGCTTCCAGTTCGGAAAAACCGTTCGAAGGAAGGCAGCATTTATTCTCCGGCCCATGAAAACCGGGCAAATATCTACGGGTATAGACAGAATTGCATTACTCGGCGAGGCCGCAGGTCTGATAAGCCCAAGCTCTGCCGAAGGGCTAAGCTACGCCTTCAAGAGTGCCCTGATTCTGGCGCAAATCTTGCTTCGGACACCGGATGGCTTCCAAAGACGTTACCATCAGAAAGCTGCACAGCTAACGCGAAACATATTCTTTAAGAACCTCAAGGCTCATTTCATATATAATCCTTGGCTGAGGAGAATGGTGATGAAAACGGGAATTAACAGCATGGAGGTCCACAGATCATAGATCGTGAAGATAAGTCTTTGCTGCGTGCCTTCACCGGACGTTTGCTCATTTGACAAACCGGCACGTCTACTGGATAATTGCGGCGACTTACGCCAGCCTGACCTACAGGGCAGAAGGGCCATTCATAGAATGAAGGCAGATAAGCAAGCGACAAAGGGCAGTTATGACATCTCTGTAATTCGGCCCGAGATACGGCAAGAAAACGTCAAGCCGCGAGGTGAAGGGTTCGAGCCGCAGCGACTAAAGGCCATCAGAAAAGGCCTGCGTACTCTCCACACGCTGGAACTGATGGCCCAGACTATTTACAAGTTTCAGATCAGCAAAGAACCATCCGAACTCAATCGCCAGCTTATCGCAGCGATGTGCAACGAGATGACGCACTACCAGGACTTCCAGGTGAAGCTCTATGAATACGGCTTCAGGCCCAGCATACTCAGATGGGCATACTGGATGGTCGGCTTTGTGTTTGGTTTCGGCTCTGGCCTGCTTGGCAAAAGGGCTATTCTCAAAACGGGCATCTGGGTCGAGACAAAGGCGGTTCACCACTACGGTGAGCTGCTCAGCTCAATAGACTGGGACGAAGATTCTCGCAGAATCATTGAGAAGGACCAGGCGGACGAGTACGGCCACATCAATCGCTGGAAGAACCTTCTTCAAACAGCTTAAAAAATGCAACGCGCCCGCCTTCTGGGCGCTGCAAGAAAACTGCGGATTTCTTGAACTTATCCACGCGCTGCGCATCTGTATAAGCTGAGGACGATGGATGAGCTCGATCGACAAACTAATAGACGAAGTGCTGCTGCTTCGCTGTCAGATCGGCGATAGAGATGCTTTTGCCGAGCTTATTGAGCGGTACCAAAAGCCCTTGCGCTATTTCATAAGCCGTCTGCTGGACGACGCCCAAATGACCGAAGACATTTTTCAAGACACCTGGCTGACTATTATCAGGCGAATCCAGAGCCTTAGGCACGTCGATGCTTTTCCAACATGGTTATACCGCATTGCACGTAACAAGGTGTATCAGCATCTGAGAAAGAAAAGAGGGTTATCCAAACTCGACGAAAACATTGCGGTCGAAAATGACACGGAAAGCGTCGCTTTCTCTGCCGAAGATGCTGCAAAGATTCACAGAGGCCTGGAGAAACTAAGGCCCGAACACAAAGAAGTGTTAATGCTGCGATTTTTAGAGCAAATGTCGTATGAGCAAATAGCCCAGGTAGTCAATTGCAGCTTGGGCACCATCAAATCAAGAATTCATTATGCCAAACTTGCCCTCAAGAGAGAAATGGAGAGATAGAAATGACAAAGGAAAGTGATATAAAAGAAGAGCTTCTCGAACAGATGGCCAAGGAATCTGACGAAAAGGCCGGGACTCACGCAAGCTCGCTCGCTGAAATTATCGCCAAGGACAGATCTCGAATGAAGAGAGTGAAATGGGCTACTGTGATTGGCTGGGTGTTGGTGGCTGTCTGTTTGATACCCGCCGCCTTCTTGGAGCATGCCAAGCGGTCTGCCGCTCTCATCCCCAGCGAGCTTGTTTTCCTGAGCACCTTGGCGATCACATTACGGGCGCTACTGTTGATCACCGTTATTCTTACGATCTCACTCTACATTAGATCGAGGACATTGACCATACACCAGATTCACGCCAGATTGGCTGACATTGAAGAACTGCTGAAAAAGATGTCCCAGGATAAACAAACGAGCGGCAAAACTTGACGCTCTATGTATCAGTTGATAAGCTACCAGCTATGTTGTTTTGGGGAAAATAGGCCAATCAAATATCAGGTGCCCTATGAATAGACGAGATTTTCTGAGGCTTACGGCGGCAGGTGCGGCGGCATTTGCTTTGCCGCGAGCCGGTTTTTCCGCTAAGTCAACAAACGCCAGGCCAAACGTCCTGTTTATCGCTATCGATGATTTGAATGACTGGATCGGCTGCCTGGGCGGTCATCCCGATGTAAAAACGCCCAACTTGGATAGGCTCGCCCAGCGTGGCGTACTCTTTGCCAACGCGCACTGCTCGGCACCGGCCTGCAATCCTTCGCGGGCAAGTCTGATGACGGGAATCTTGCCGTCAACATCCGGCGTCTATCACAATCCTCAGCCCTGGAGAGAATCGCCGGTCCTGGAAAATGCGGTGACGCTGCCGCAGCACTTTATGGCTCATGGTTATCGCGTGACGGGAGCCGGCAAAATATACCATGGTGGTTTTCCGGATCCGCCTTCCTGGCAGGAGTATTTCCCCTCGCAGCAAAATAATAAGCCCGATGACCCCATGCCGCCAAATCGCCCGGTCAACGGCATCCCAAACGCCGCGCACTTCGATTGGGGCCCCGTAGAAGTGCCCGATGAGCAGATGGGCGATTGGAAAGTCGCCGACTGGGTGATACAACAACTGGGCAAAAAGTACGAGCGGCCATTTTTCCTCGGCTGCGGCTTTTTCCGACCGCACCTGCCCTGGTACGTGCCGCCCAAGTATTTTGACATGTATCCTGTCGACAAGGTGACACTACCGAACGTTAAAGACGATGACTTAGACGATGTCCCGCCGATGGGCCGAAAAATAGCCAGGCCCGAAGGCGACCACAAAAAAGTCATCGAGTACAACCAGTGGCGAAAGGCCGTCCAGGGCTACCTCGCGTCTATCAGCTTCGTGGATGCCTGCGTGGGACGGGTAATCGATGCCTTCGACAAAAGCCCTCACGCGGATAATACAGCGATTATTCTCTGGAGCGACCACGGCTGGCACCTGGGCGAAAAACTGCATTGGCGAAAATTCGCCCTCTGGGAAGAGGCAACCCATAACGTCCTTATGGTGGTTGCGCCCGGCGTCACCCGGCCCGGCCAGTGCTGCCCACGCCCGGTTAGCATGGTTGATATCTATCCGACGCTCATCGAGTTGTGCAACCTGGCTCCGAAAAAAGAACTCGAAGGCAAAAGTCTACTGCCATTGCTGAAGAACCCGAAAGCAGAATGGGACCGCCCGGCCCTAACCACACACGGGCGAAATAATCATTCCGTGCGGTCCGAGCGCTGGCGATACATCCGATATAGTGACGGCACCGAAGAGCTTTACGACCACGATAAAGACGAGCTTGAGTGGACCAATCTGGCAAATGATCCAAAATATGCGGATGTAAAGAAAGACTTGGCCCGATGGCTGCCCACAACCAACGTCGTCGATGTCCCCACCGACAAACGAAGGAAAAGATGACCTTCACCGACATCGCTTCGTGATCGACCATGATGTCACTCGGATAGTCCATCCAAAATCAGCTTGACTACCTTTGGCGCCGCGGCTACTTCCGGGGAAAGCCCGATCCCACAACTAAGGTCTTTAGGTTTCACGCCCAATATTACGACCTCCTTGGTTGTGCAGCCAAGCTGCTCGGCCATGATTATGGTCTCGACCAGACCAGACTTATGCAGGGACACGCTCCGGCAAAGACCGGCCGTCAACCGGCCGGCAGTCATGCGTAGAATGGAACCTGGCTCCGCTTTGCAGCCACGCGGAGCCAGAAGCAGACCACTCAGCAGGTGAGGGATGCACACCTGCTAAGCCTTATAATGCCAAATCACTCTCGGATCACCATTGCCCACCAGAGCTTGCTCCGGTGATGGCAAGTTTATCGTCGCGACTGCGGCACGCTTGCTGCCGGCTTCAAAAACCCCCGGCCAGACAGCCTCATTTCAAGACCTTACCGCACTTACACGGCTGTTTTCGGACTTAGTCGTATTATGGTATCGAATCTTACCTGCTTGTCTTCCTTACCAGTAGCGGTTACTAATCAGGAATTACTCGTGTTTGCCCGGATTGTTCTCCAAAATCAATAAAAGTTTTCAAAATCCTCTGTTTTCCATAATCGAGCCGGCAACCTCTTCCGGACTGTCATTCCGCACCCCTTCGGCTTTGCTCACAGTCTGTCTTGAGCTTGCCAAAGTGGGCAGGATTCTGCCTTATGTGCCACGATTGTCATTCCTGCGGAAGCAGGAATCCAGCTCGGCAAGGATGGGCCTCAACCAAGACAGGTAGGGGCTTTTAGCCCAGTGCAGCACAGGCCGTAGAAAGGCAGGCAGGTATGGCTCAAGAAGGGCCAGGGGCGCGATTTCCGTTTTTTCTGGTGCTAACGGCGCTGTTGTTGGGGACCTATGCAGGGTCAGGGCAAGCCGCCACCCCGGCCGATAGTCTCGAACCGCTGGCGGATCATCTGGAAGGCTTAGCCAGTCGAACACAGGTTGTCAAAGAGCTTCAGCGACTTCTGGTAGCCGCATGAAAAACCAAACAAAAAGTCAGTCAACTTGACATTTTAGAATGATAACGCCACAGCGGTATTTAAGGTTTGTGATGGCGGAAAATATATTCCCCAATAACATGGTCCTTGTGGCAATATCTGGCTTGCCGTACAATAATCCGTGCACAGTTTAGCATGATAGGGAGGACAAGATATGAAAGAAAAACCTGCACATCAAGTCGTCATCGGGATAGTCCTTGTTTGCCATTTCTCCGTTTGCTTTGGCAAAGAAGCCCCAGCTCCAACCGGCCCGAACAGATACCTGAACACGGTGCGCGAATTTGCTGATAACGTGCTTAAGTATGGTAGAGATACCTACGGCCCCAAGCATACCCCTTTATTTGTGGACGGTTTGAATATCCATACCCATGAGCCTGTTAAGTGGATTGCTCCCAACGGCGATAAGTGGATACTCTCCAACCTTGCCTCCCAGCAGAACTTATTCCGGACACTGGACGGCCTTACCAAGATAACCGGCGACCCCAAGTATAAGCAAGCGGCAATGGACGCTATTAAGTATGCGTTTGAGAACCTGAGAAGTCCGAATGGACTCATCTATTGGGGTTATGCCGCAGCATACAATGCCGGAGCAGATAAAGTATTCACCTACTATGATCATCACTGTCTCAAGATCGATTATCCTTACTACGAATTGATGTGGCAGACCGATCGGAACTTGACAAAGAAATTCATCGAAGCCTATTGGTCTGCACATGTTTTGGATTGGTCCAATCTCGATTTTAACCGATACGCCCTTTATCCAGATCCTTTGGAAGAGCCTTGGATTCATGAATATGA
>CAZPJZ010000078.1:0-8447 GCA_964586995.1 uncultured Pirellulales bacterium
CAAAGACGCCGCCACATATTACCTGTTCAACAATGTCACCATGTACCGTGACGCATCCCGCTTCAAGGAGCTGCTCACATAGCAGCTACTTATCGGGCAGCATTGGCTCGGCGCGCTTGACAAACTGTATGGCCAGGCCCCACGGGTCGCGCAGCATTGCTATCTCGTCGCCACCCGGCGTCGTGGACACGTCGCCAACGGGCGTCGCACCGACGGCTATCAGCGTTTCTCGTATGCCCTTGACATCGTCTGCCATAAACGCAACGTGCAGCAAGAGCGGATCCATTGACGCGTAATCAGGCACGGCGTCGGGCGGATTATGGTATATCTCCAGCATCATGTTCGCCCCGGCATCGCAAATAAAGTGTGCGTTGACCGGAGCAGGCCCTTTTCTGACAACCTTCATCTGCAAGTGCTTACAGTACCATTCTGCCATTTTTACCGGGTCTTCAACGTTTAACGCGACGTGTTCAAGACGAATCGTCGCTTTCTTTTTAGTCTGCCCAGGCACGCCGGCAACAGCTCCTTTCTCTGGTTTTTCAATTGAACTCTGGCACCCACTAAACATCGTTAAAGCCGCAAGTACAGCGGATAGAACGGCAAGCGTAAGTTTGCTGCCCATCGCCAGTACCCTTTCACAGTAACAAAGTGCCTTTGTGCTCGATTAGCGCACGGCCTTTACGCCCCCGCCGGCTGCTGCCCTTTTTGCTTCAGCCTCGACGGCCTTTTGGTTAATCATCGTGATGTCTCCGGGCGTTTCCTGGACCAGGATTCCATGAGCAGCACCCCAGTTTACGGCGGTTTCCAGGTCTTTGCCCTTCAGCAGTGCCGCCAAGACGCCCGAGGCAAACGAGTCGCCGCCCCCGGTCCTATCCCTGATGGGAACGTTTTCTCTGACGGGAGCTTCGTAAAATGTGTCCTCTCGAGCTTCGTATAGCACAGCGGCCCAGCTAATCAGGTCTGCGTTGTGGGCGCCTCTCCATTGCGTGCCGATCAGGCTTAAACTGGGTAAATCCTTGGCCACCTGACGAACGGTTTGTTTATATGCCTCGGCCCATTCGCTATAGGGGGCGTTTTTCTTGACCTTCGTTTCATAGCCCAGCGCATCGGACAAATCCGAGTCGTTTCCCACCAGCATACCCAGGTACGGGGCAAGCCTCTTGTTTATGGCCCGCGCCTTTTTCTTGTCGGGCTCAACCTTTGCCCGGTAGTTCAGGTCGGCAGAGACGAAAGTGCCAAATTCTGCCGCCTTTTGCGCGGCTTCTATGGCGAGATATGCGGTCCTTGGTCCGATAAGAGTAAAGATTCCGCCAGTGTTAAAAACCCGTACCCCCTCTTGGCCGAAAATCTGGTCAAAGTCAAAGTCTCCCGGTTCGAGCAGCCGTGCGGCACTATTACCACGGTAATACGTCGTATCGGATGGGATCACGCCACTGCCGTTGTACGTGAAATTTACCCCGTTGCAGATGGTGCCTTTTTTGTCTGTAGAATGTTTGCTGCCGTCTGAATTTGTATTCCACCAGACTATTTTGCCCGTATCGACACCGGCTTCTCGCATTTGATTCCTGATGTTTTCGCCGATTGGGTCGTCTACCAGCGCGGTCAAGACCGCCGTTCGCAGCCCGAATGTATAGGCCAAGCCGCAGGCAACGTTGGTTTCCCCGCCGCCTTGCGAGACCCTGATATTGTCTCTGACCCTGGCGGTGGGAACATCTCGCGGGTCGAGCCTGAGCATGACTTCTCCAAGAGATACGCCATCGTACTTGCAGCTCTGGGCCGTTTTGATGGATTGGTAAGTCACAACCTGTGCCATTTTAGTCTCCCGTAAATTCCTGGCCAAATGTCGAGAACCACCAATTTCGGCTAAGTTGGCAGACAACAATAAAGCACAATTTCTTGCGCCCCACAAGCCAAAATTCGCGTTACCGAACCCTATGTTAGTGCCTTTACTATGTGGAACAAGAGCAACATAGGGATATAGTTAAGGAGACTGGCCATGTGCGCTAAGAAATACAAGAAAACCCGCGAGTGCGTGGGGGCAATTCCTGCTTTCGCAGCAATGACGTCACCCCCGCGAAAGCGGGGGATTGCCTTTGCAGGCATAGCATTGGCCCTGGCCTTGACCTTGTTTGCTGAAACTGCTTTTGGGGATAGAACAAGCAGGAAGAGTAGCGGGGCTGGCGGTGGTAGTCAAAGCAGCCAGCCGGCTCCAAGCCGGCCCAGTTCGCCCAGTCCCAGCCAGTCGTCCAGCAAGATCAGCGCCCCTACACCCTCCTCTTCTGCGCAGGTCGCGCCGAGCCGCTCGACTCTCGCAGCCCCAAGTGCCCCCACAACGATGACAAACCCCAGCATAAGCCGACCCACAGCGCCGGTGCAAACGCGCCCATCCACTGGGCCGACCCTTCAGCAAAGCTCAGGACAGGCACCTAACCGCATCTTCGGCTCAGCACCGGGAATCGCGTCGGGCATCCGCAGCCTATCGAGCAGCCTCTCTACAAATCGAACGCCGATAACAGTTGATTCTGCTGCGGCAAGGCCCGCACCCGCTCAGGCCGGAAGTCCCGCAAGCGCGATGGGGCCCCAGGCTGCTGCCGGCTCGACCCTTCAGAGCGCCACAGCCGCTCCATCCGGTTCTGCTCAAGCCAGACCCGCTGGGCCAGCATCCCCGGCTCAGACCTTGAGCAGCCGTATAAGCACCGGGAGAAATTCCCTGTCCAGTGGCTCGGAAGTATCGTCGCTAATCGCCAAGCCAACTACACAAGACAGGCTTAGTCTCTTCTCGAGACTTAAGGCATCGGGCGCAAATAGCAATGATCGCGAAAGTCCGGGTAATACCTTCCGTATCGATAATCCAGGTATTGGGAATCGAGAATCAAGTGCCGTCGGCAGTCCGCAGACTCCCCGCACTGCCAGAGAGCAGGAACCGACGGCACGCCGAAGCCAGGCGGCAAATACGATAGGGCCTTCCAGCGACACGGGCTCGAGCTCCAATCTACTGCCTCGCGGGGAGTTTAGCCGAGCTACTCCCGCCCCGGGGGTCCAGGCTAATTCCCCTGCTGGTGTAGAGGTGGGTACCCGGTCCCAAAGCCAGACGGGCGCCCGTGCGGCAGACCGGCCTGCTGAAAGCTCGGCTGCCAAGAAAGGACTGCTCAGCCTTAGCGGCAGAATCTCCAGAAAAGCCGAGCCGGCACAACCGCTGCCCGATAGCGGCGCCGAGCGAGTCCGAGATCACCAGAGTACCGAGCCAAGAATTGCCGGCGGGACGGCAGATGGCCCGCGACCGGCGAGAATTATCCCGCCCGCCCGCCCCGCCATCGCAAACAATCGTCATGACCGAAATGAAATCGGCGGCTATCGCTCCGCCAAATATGGGTCCCGGCATGTGCTGTACTATGACCGTCCACGCGTGGTGGAACGGCCCCACCGCTATACGCATACGCACGTGTACGTGGATTGGCGCGACCGGGTATGCCACAGAATAATATGGCCCCGATACCATTTCGCCGTGGGGTACCTTTGGGGCCCGTCCTGGACGGTCCGGTGTGTTTATCCTTACTACCTTCGCAAATATGTTTTCGTGAGCATAGGCGGCTACTGGCCCATAGACTACAGCTACATCCGCTACTATTGGTACGGCTACCATCCGTACTACTGGTGCGGGTATTATCCTGTCGCCCATCAACTGCAAGGCGACACCTATAACTACTACACCTACAACTACTACTATGATGACGATGGCGCGGTCGTCTCTGAGGCTGGTCCCGCCATAGGCGGCATCGAAACTGCAAGCTACGCCACGTTCGCCGACGCCCGGCAGCAAGTCGTTCAGCAGGCGGTCGAACCGAGTCAGCCAACTGCGGCGGACCACTATTTCGAGGAAGCCGTCAAAGCATTCGAAGCCGGTGACTACGCCACGGCCGCTGCAAGTTTCGCCTGTGCTATGGAATATGCGCCCGACGACATGGTGCTTCCTTTCGCCTACGCTCAGGCTCTTCTGGCCGGCGAGCGATACACCGAAGCAGCACAGGTCCTGCGGTCCGCTCTGGAGAGGGTTTTTCCTGAGAAAGAAGGTGTCTTTTTTGCCCGCGGTTTGTACCCAGATGATGATGTGCTCTTTGCGCAGATTGCCAGCCTTGAGGAGAAAGCCGCGATCTACAGCTACGACGCGGACCTGCAGCTTCTTTGGGGCTATCAACTGCTCGGCATCGGCGAGGTTGACGCGGCCATGGAGCCATTGAGCCGGGCCATGCAGGATTTGCAGAACGCATCGGCTGCGAAGGTGCTGTTCGACCTGGCAGAAAAAATCAGAGCCGCAAGCGGCAATGCAAAAACGATTGTCCGGTGAGCTTGACGATTAACAAGTGCCCGCTCATTGGCTCGACCATATTGACAGTTGAATGTATGGCCTCTTTGATATATCATTACGCCCACTAATCCTTGAAGTATGTGCCTTTGAGGGATTGGCTGAAAGCCGCCAGCGTGGTTGGTTCAGCGCAGCAGTTCCGGGGCACGCACAAGCGTAGAAGTAAGAGAGTGGGTATGGATAAGCGGCTGCGGAACGCTTTGAAGGGCCTGACGGATCCGGATATGGAACACCGTCGCCGGGCAATGGAGCCTTTTGTGCGAGCTACCTTTGAAATGTTCATCAAATGCTTATATCGTTATCTCGGTAACGAGGTGGAATGTGAGGACGTGCTGGAAGATGTTTATGCAGATATATGGGAGAATCCAGCTCGCTTGCGCAACGTTACCGGCGAAAAAGAGCTGTTGAGGACTGTGTATTTGTACTACATGCGCAATCGCCTCAGAGAGGTATATAGGAGGATAAATCGCAGCTTATATCTATCGCAGCAGGACCTGAGGAACCTTGTCGCGCCCGATGTGGGTGTCCTCGAGATGATGTCGCAATCCGAGCTTCAGCAGGTTCTTCGCCGGATGCTGGGCAGACTCAAGGCAAGAGAGCGAAAGGCCATAGAGCTCTGGATGCAGGGTCTGTCCAACCGGGCGATCGCCAACGAGCTCAAGACCACCGTCGGGGCAGTCAAGATGCTGGAGTTTCGGACGATACTGAAGCTAAGAAAGATGTTATCTGACTACTGTCAGGATGATTAGCTATGTATTTGAACTGCCGAATACGTTTCATAGCGATTTGGGCTTTTGGGTATGGGAGCAACGAACAATGCCGCAAATAAACCGAGAAATTCAAGAGTTGTCGATTGACTACGCCGATGCGTTGCGGGACGGCTGTCTGCCGAATTTCCTGAAGTCACTTACCCGTGAGGAAGCAGACAGGATCGCCTCATCGGCGGAGTTTTGGGACGCCGCCGAGATCGCGCGGGTTCTGGCCAGTGTCGCGTTCGCCGACAAGGCTGTGACCCCGGACGTAGGGCTGTTTATCTCTCGCGTTAATGCTGCGATTGCGTGCCGATTGAAAAAAGCCAGAGCATCATCACCGGCAAGACGCAGCACTCGCGCCAGACCGGCACCCAAAACCGAAAGCAGGATTGAGAACTCGCTATGATCCTGGATTGCTACCAGTGTTCTTCCTGCTACTTTGAGGACAAGGAACCTTCCTCACGGATAGACCCTGCGACCATACAGCCCCGCGCACCGAGGGTAACGTTTTCCAACGTGCTGGTTGCCTTCGTATGTGTCGAAATGTATGACGGACGAGAAGAGCTGCAAGAGGCCGTCCAGGAGCTTGGATATCTCTCACAGTTGATAGGCAAAAGACCGATCGTATTGTGCCCGGACGTTCACCTGTCAATTGACAGCGGACCTGAGAAGCAAGCCGTTGCCCTCATTGTCGAGCTTGAAAAGGCGTTGAAAGCCGAGCACTACGATGTGCACCGCCTATCGTTCGGCTACCACAAGCAGTTCGGCATCGAATGCAGCGGCAACGTAGGCAGCGTCGTCGGCAGAAGGTTCTACGGCTCCGCTGAGAAGCAGTTCCTGAGGCTTTTGACCCGGCTTGGCGTCTGTCCGCCGGATTCGCTTCCCAAAGACCTGCCAGCCTGGGCGAAGGTTCTGACCGAACGGCAGTTGAAAGTCTTAGGCAGCCGAAGAGAAACCTACAATGTCGCCAAGAAAATGCTCCAGGACCAGCTTGATGCCACAGGCAACGGCGAACTGTGGACGTGTATGCTGTTTGAAGGAGAGAGGCAGCCTATGGAAGACTATCTTGGCACGCTGTATGAAATCATAGAAGACTACCCCGATGTGAAAGTCCACCGTGCGATGAATCTGAGCGTGCCGGGGTTCTCCAATGCCGCCCACCACCTATTCCGCAAATATCCGGAGGCAATCAAATCAGGCAGGCTCCGGATCTACAATAGTAAGGTCTCCGATTTGGAGTTCTTGTTAACCAAGACCGCCGTTCTTCTTGCCTTTGCCCACATCCCTCGAAAAGCCGGCTCGCACGCCGGAGAAATATCGTTTGGCATCTACTGCAAAGACGAAGACTTCGCCAGGAATTTGATTCAATGGTACCAGACCTTTCTTGTGGATGCGAGGTTTGGATGGATCCGTACTGAGTCTGAATTAGACGCGACAATCAACGAATTACAAGAGGAAGTGTTCCAGGATAGGTCCGAGGCATAGCGTTCAGCGTAGAGCGTGGAGCGTATGGGCTATCCGCTAAACGCTGAACGCTCTACGCTGTCTTTATATCGAGAATCGAAAGCGTGGATACCATCTTATCTGGGGCTACTATCGCTCTGTATGTGATTTTGCTGGCGTTTGTCGCTATGCGCGCGCGGACGGCCCGCGAGTACGAGGACTTCTCCGTAGCCAAGCGTTCCCTGCCTTTGGCGCTGATATTTGGCAGTATCGCCGCCACCTACGTGGGGCCGGGTTTTTCGATCGGCTTTGTAGGAAGGGGATTCAAAAGCGGTTTTCTTTTTTTGGCGGTCGGACTGGCCTACGCCGTCCAGAACGTCCTTGTTGGGCTGCTCGTCGCCCCGAAACTAAGGCAGTTAAAAGACTGCTACACCCTGGGAGACGCGATCGGTCAAAAGTACGGCCGTAAATGCCAGATTCTGGCCGGCGTCATATCCGTGGGCCTATGTACGTTGTTCTCGGCGGTAATGATTAGTGCTGGCGGCGTGGTCCTGAACGATATATTCGGGCTGCCGCGATGGCTATCCGTCACTGTCGTTGCAGTCGTCACCGCCTCGTACACGACGTTCGGGGGATTGCCGGCGAGTGTTATTACCGATGCCTTCCACTTCGTGCTGTTTGCCTTACTTCTGCCCGTGACCTTGATGTATGCGCTGCTGTTCCATTTCCAGGGTGGTGCAGCATCTTTTTCCCGTGAGGCATTTGCCGCCACAGCAGAGGGTTTTAGCTCGACTTCCACTATAGAGATAGTCGGCTTTGTTGCGGCATTTCTGCTGGGTGAGACGCTCATACCGCCTTACGCGAACCTTGCCCTCGCCTCCAAGACGACTAAGGTCTCACGCAACGGCTTTATCCTGGCAGGTATCTTCAGCAGTCTATGGTTCACTGTAATGATCACGATCGGAATCGTTGCCAGAACCGTTGTTGCCAAGGATACTATGCAAGACTATGTGCTTCTGAGCTTTGTCAGAGCAATAATGCCCCACGTCGGGTACGCTCTGTTGTTGGTGGCGCTGATCTCGATAGTGCTGTCGAGCCTCGATTCATTGCTCAACGCCGGGGCGGTGGTGTTCACGCAAGACATCATCCGAAGGTTTGCTAAGTTACCGGACAGAATTGCCCTCAAGGCCGGGCGCTACTCGACGATTATTATTGCCGGTGTCGCAGCAACGGCCGCGCTATTTGTCCCAAGCGTGATAGAGGGCTTACTGGCCTGTTACAGTATCTGGGCGCCCGCGATTCTGCCCGCTCTTATTTTCGGCCTATGGCTGAAGGCTCCTCGTCCTCTCGCTGGAATCCTATCTATGGGAGTTGGTACCTGCGTTGCCGTAGTTTTTCAGTTTCTCTTGCCCACTGTGACTAAGGTCCCCGCAATCATTCCGGCTCTCGGCTCGGCACTGTTGGCGTATGTTTTGGGACATTGGTTGGGCAGCCCCCGAATTGGACTGCCGCAACGCGGGACCCCTTCGCGGCCGTGACGTTATTTGCGTCCCCGTGCAAGCCGTGAGCAACAAGTGGAGCGTAAACGATGGAAGTGCTTGTCCTGGTTCTGGTAGTGATTTTAGCCCTTGCGGCTATTGCCAGCGGCGTCTGGGTGGCCATTGCACTGGTACGTGCGATTTGCCCGCCCCGTACGCCCCAATCGCAACCGGATGCACAAGGCCCGGCAGGCCGTAAAGCGCCCGACTAAATCACTCAAAGACATGACGCCGCACATCTGGGGCGGCTAATATCTTCGATCTCCGAGGCGAAACTGCCGGACGGCTTCCTCTGCCCTGACGCCGTGATAGGTAGTCAGCACGTACTCAAATGCCTTCGCCGACCTCGGT
>CAZPJZ010000079.1:0-8423 GCA_964586995.1 uncultured Pirellulales bacterium
TGGTTAGTCTGTCGCCCCTGATTGTAACCTGCTTCGGCGGCTACAGGGTCATTTCTGGGGATATGACCGTGGGTGAATTGATCGCATTAACGATGTATCTTGGGCCGCTTTATCTGCCTCTACAGCGTTTCTCCGAGCTGAATGTGGTCTTTGCCAATTCAATGGCTTCTCTGGACCGTATCTACGAATTCATGGACGAAAAGCCGGAAATAGTTGATCAGCCTGGGGCCATGGAATTGACGGAGGTTCAAGGCCACGTCACGTTCGACCACGTCAGCTTTTCCTATAACAAGGGCTGCCCGGTTCTAAATGGTGTTACGTTCACCGTTCGGGCCGGGCAGAAAGTTGCGTTGGTAGGGCCCAGCGGATCGGGCAAAAGCACCATCGTGAGTTTGATTCCCAGATTTTATGATTGCAACGCCGGCGAGGTCAGAATCGATGAGCATGACGTTCGGGACATAAAACTAAAGTCTCTACGGCGCCATATCGGGATGGTGCTGCAGGACCCGGTACTATTTAGCGGCTCAATTCGGGAGAACATCCTCTACGGTAATCCCGCCGCCAGCGAGGCAGAAGTTGTGGCCGCAGCCAAGGCAGCCAACGCCTACGATTTCATTATGTCTTTGCCGAATGGTTTCGACACAGAGGTGGGCGAAAGGGGCAGCTTTCTATCAGGTGGGCAAAGGCAGCGCATTACTATTGCCCGGGCGTTTCTGAAGAATCCGAAAATCCTGATTCTCGATGAGGCTACTTCCTCTCTGGACTTAGAGTCGGAACGCCTGATTCAGGATGCGATGAGCCGGCTTATCGCCGGGCGAACCACGTTTATAATAGCGCATCGAGGTTCGACAGTACGGACCGCCGACCGGATATTTGTCGTTTGTAACGGCTCAATTGTCGAATCCGGAACTCACACCGAGCTGCTGCTTAAAGGAGGAATCTACCGGGATTTGTATGCCGGTCAGTTTGAGGCCGCAGCAGGTCCGATAGTGACGCCGGAAAATGGTTATGGGCCAGAGCCTGCTGTCGTGAAGAATTTAGAATTGAGAATTAAGAATTAAGAAAGTTGATTGCAAATTCTACATTCTGCATTCTGAATTCCAAATTCTTCGTTATCGGATTTTAAGCGTAGCCAGGGCCAGGGCGGCAAAGGCAGCGGCCAGAAGCCAGAAGCGCACTACTACCTGCGGCTCGCTCCAGCCGGCCAGGTGAAAATGATGGTGCAGAGGTGCACATCTAAACAGCCGTTTGCCGCCGGTGTATTTGAAATAGCCGACCTGCAATACCACACTCATCAGCTCAATCACAAACACGCCGCCGATAACCAAAAGCAGAACTTCGTTTCTGGTCACCAGAGCACCATAGCCCATTGCAGCCCCCAACGGCAGCGAACCGACATCACCCATAAAGGCCTGGGCGGGATGGCAGTTGTACCACAGAAAGCCCAGCACGGCACCCAGGATTGCCGAATAGAAGATGCTCAGCTCGCCGGCCTTGGGGATATGCGGCATCAGCAGATAGCCGGCCCATAATCTATCGGAGGTAACAGGCCCCATAGTCTCGGAGGCCACGTAACAGAGCACTGCCAGCACCAAAGCAACAATCCCCACGCATCCGGCTGCCAATCCATCCATGCCATCCGTCAGGTTCACGGCGTTACTGGTGGCAGATATGTAGAAGATCGAAATCAAGACGAACATCCAGTTAGCAAGTGGCAGGCCATGCTTATAGAAAGGCAGCCAGAGTTTCTGCCCGTCATCAATGTGCGCAAAATCAAAGTATAGAAATGATGCTATCAGGACGGCCCCGCCGATTTGAAAGATGAGTTTTTCCCAGGGGTGCAATCCGTTTCTGCTTCGCTGCCGGCAGACCGCGGTGAGCTTGAGCCAGTCGTCTACGCCGCCCAGCATGCTGAACCAGACCATCAAAAAAATCGCCTTCTGGACAAAGCCAATATACAGATTCGCCCACATCAACGTGGTTACCAGGACCGCCAGGATGATAATTATGCCGCCCATTGTCGGCGTATTGGCTTTTTCTTTGGTCAGCTCGTTGAGCGTAGCATGGTGAAACTCCGGGCGGTCGCCGATCTTTTTTCTCATGAGCCAGCGAATAATAGATGGCCCCAAAAAGATGGCAATAGAGAAACTGGTCAAGACCGCCGCCACCGAGCGAAACATTACGTTCTGATAGGCATAGAACCCCAGCCGGTCGGTAAAAAACCCGCTAAAGTAATGTAGTAAATGGTATATCATTCCGCGCCTTGAGCCTCGATACTTGGCGCTAATTAACTCAAACTGACCGATTCTAGGTGGTACGCTGACATAAGTGGTTCTATAATAACAGGATATCGCGCATTGTCATTCCCGCGTAAGCGGCAATCCACTCAAGCGATATGTTGATGGATTCCTGCTTCCGCAGGAATGACACAACGAATCGGTCAGTTTGAGTAATCAAGAGTTTCGAGTATCCAGCATCGAGTTACGAGAACAGCTTCTTCAGCTTCTCAATAACGGTTTCCAACTCTGCAACGCGCGAGCCTTTCACCAATATTATATCGTCATCTTTTACAAATTCGTGCAGCCTATCGCAAACCTCAAATGCATCCCGCAAGCATTCCGCCTGCAAGTTATATTCTGCGGCTTCTTTAGCGGCTTCAACGGTAGTATCCGCAAATTTGCCCACCGCCAGCAGGACTTGCACTTTTGCCTGTGCAATACGGGTGCCCAGCTCGGCGTGCAAAGCCTGTGCATATTGGCCCAATTCGGCCATATCGCCACAGACAAAGACCCGCCGGCGACTTGCCGTTTGGTCAAGACCGACCAATATTTCCAGAGCGTTCTTCATCGAGGCGGGATTCGCGTTATAGCAATCATCTATTAGCGTCAGTCGCCCCATTTGCAGCACCTCGGCACGCATCGGAACAGTCGCCAGCGTTTTAATAGCGCCGGCAAAATCGGCGGCGGTCAGGCCAAACTGGCTGCAAATCGCCCAGGCGGCAAGTGCATTCTGGATATTGCCCGGTCCCGGCACCGGCAGGCAAATATGTATGCCGTTGATGCTAAAGCTGCTCCTGGCGCCGTCAAAAGCTATGTCGCGGGCCTGATAATCGGAATCCGCCGACCTACCGAAAGTAAGGACTCGCCCCTGAGGGGTTGCCGGCCGGGGCATGGTATCAGCATTGATTATCAAGACGCCATTGGGCCCGAGACCCTCGGCTATGGACAGTTTCTCTTCGGTTATAGCTTCCAGGCTGCCGAAGCCTTCCAGATGGGCCGGCTGAACATTTGTTACCACCGCCACATCGGGCAGAGCTACGCTGGTCAAGTACCCTATCTCGCCGGGATGATTAGTACCCAGTTCAGCAATAACGATTTCGTCCTCTGGAGCGGCGCCAAGCAGCGTGAGTGGCAGGCCGATATTATTATTGTAATTTTTCGGCGACTGAGCCACGCGGTAATGGTGACTGAGAACGTGGTAGGTGATTTGCCTGGTCATTGTTTTACCTACCGAGCCGGTTATGGCAACCACCTTAAAGCCGCACTGCCGGCGGTAGTGACGGGCAAAATCGCCGAGAGCCCTGATGGTATCATCAACTTCGAGAACCGTGCCCAGTGCCGCCCGACCCGTGACCCGATTCTTGTTGACCACCGCACAGACGGCGCCTTTGACAAAGGCATCGGCAACATAATCGTGGCCATCGAAATTTTCGCCGGGTATCGCAAAAAAACAGTCGCCCGGTCGTGTCGTTCGCGAGTCGACACTTACGCCGGTGAGAAAGTCCCCCAGGCCTTGCTTCACACACGCTTTTACTATTTCGGACATCGCTAAAGTCGAGAACTCTTTCATCGTATGTTTCGTAAATAACCTTCGGCAATTTTCTTGTCGCTGAAGGCGAATTTCTGCGTGCCGATGATTTGGTAGTTTTCGTGGCCTTTACCGGCGATAAGCACGATGTCGTCTTTCCGAGCAGATTCTATTGCCAGCCGGATGGCCTTTCTTCGATCCGGCTCAATTACTTTCGTCGCTCGTCGCTCGTCGCTCGTCGCTCGTCCAAAGCCGGCGACTATTTCATCTATGATAGCTTGCGGCTTCTCAGTGCGTGGATTGTCGCTGGTGACAACGACTATATCGGCCAATTGCTCAGCGACTTTGGCCATGCGCGGGCGCTTGGTTCTGTCCCTGTCGCCGCCACAGCCAAAAACGACTATAAGCCTGCCTCTACACAAAGGCTTCAAGGTAGAAAGCACGTTTTTCAAAGCATCATCAGTATGGGCATAGTCAATAAGTAGGGTGGGGCTTGCCCCACCACTTTGCTTGGATGCCGAAGGTAGGCTAAAGCCCACCCCACCAACTTTTTCCAATCGGCCCGGCACGCCTTGCAAGGCTGACAGGCCGGCTGCTATTGTTTCCAAATCCAGACCCACTGCAAGGCACAAGCCAGCCGCCGCAAGATGATTGCTGACGTTATGAAGGCCCAGCAAGGGAGTATTCACGGTTGACGACTGGCGGCCATACTCGAGCGCAAAAGTGGTTCCATTTATGTCCATCGATTCGATATGTGCGCTAATGTCTGCTTCGGCATCGACGGCGTACCATAGAATTTTTGCCTTTGTACTTTCGGCGATGTGTTGTGCTTCAGGCGATTGCCTATTTAGTACCGCTGTGGCATCGTGCGAAAGGGCAGAAAATAATTTTGTTTTTGCCGCCAGGTAAGATTCTTTAGTTTTATGATAGTCAAGGTGGTCGCCGGTCAGGTTGGTGAACGCTGCGGCCTTGAACTCTATGCCAGCCAGGCGGTTCTGGGAAAGGGCATGGCTGCTGGCCTCAATAACCATGTACTTTGCCCCAGCCCCGACCATTTGCTGCTGTGCCTCAGCAATGGCCAGGCTGTCCGGTGTGGTAAGGCTCGCCTGGCTGGTGCTTGAGCCGGTATCGTAGATAATTGTGCCTATCAGGCCGCACTTCTGGCCTGCTTGATGAAAACAGGAGCGAACCAGATATGCCACGGTGGTCTTGCCGTTTGTGCCGGTAACGGCCAGATTGATTAGCCGCAAAGCAGGATTACCCCTGCTTGCTTGAGCCAACAGGCCTGCCGCTTCCGCAGAATCCTCGACGGTAACAACCTGGATGCTCGATACTCGATGCTCGATGCTGGATTTCGGTTTCTCGGCGACAATAAATCCAGCGCCGTTTGCGATTGCCTGGTCGATGAAATCGTGGCCGTCATAAACAGTGCCCGAGACAGCCACGAAGATATCGCCGTCCTGAACCAGGCGTGAATCCAAGCAAACGCGGGGCGCGTTGCCCGAAGAAACCAAATTCAATAGCGCATCAAAGGTCATATTCTGCGGCTTACATTGTATATATCGGCTCCCGGTCATTCTACGAATTATGATGAAAAATTGCAGCTTACCGTTTATAATTGGGCAAGCACGGTGCGGCCCGAAAAGTGTGGCCAATTGATGCTGAGAAACTGACAATTAAGAAGGGAGCTGGCTCATGAGAATTCATTACTTGCTCTGCGTTCTGCTAATATTACTTGCCTCCGGCCCACTGGTCCGCGCATCGGACGATGGAGCCGAAGCGGAATATTTTGCCGTATTCCTGGAAGGCAAGAAGGTCGGGCACTCGATTCAGACCCGCCTGGTAGCCGATGGAAAGGTAACGACCACGATAAAAATGAGCATCACCGTAAGCAGACTGAACATTCCCATGACCATAGGAATGCAAGAAACCTGCATAGAGACTACCGAAGGAAAGCCGCTCGCTTTTGAATCTGTGCAGGAGCTTGGCGCTATGACGATGAAGGTGGCCGGAACAGTGGACAAAAACGGCATGGTGAATATCACTGCCACGTCACTGGGCACCGAGCAGAAGAGCAGTTTAGAATGGCCTCGCGGGGCCGTGATGGCCGAAGGCCTGCGCCTGTTGCACGAGCAGAAGGGACTGAAAGAAGGCTCGAAATATACGGCTAAAATATTCGAGCCGTCAGCAATGGATGTGGTTGAGGCGCAGATCGATGTCGGCCCGAAACGAAATGTTGACCTGCTGGGACGGGTCGTGGCTCTGACAGAGGTCACCTCTACCATAAATCTGCCGGGCACCGGTGTAATTGTCAGTAAGACGTACGTCGACGATGAGCTTCGCGCGCAGAAAACTGTCACGCCGGTAGCTATGATGCAAATCGAGATGGTCGCCTGTCCGAAGGATTTTGCGCTCGGCGAAAACGATGTTCTGGATGTGGTTGAGAAGCTGTTTGTGGCCAGCCCACAGCCGCTGGGCAATGTCAGCTCGGTTAAATCCATCGTCTACCACCTTACGCCGAAGCAAGGCGCCGAGCTGCCTATACCATCCAACGACAATCAAAAAGTGCGACGACTCACAGACGGTACCGTTGTCGTCACTGTTGCGCCCGTTGCCGCACCACAAGGGGCAAAGTTCCCCTACAAGGGCAAGGACAAGGCCATTCTGGAAGCAATGGCCCCTACCAGGTATCTGCAGAGCAACAGCCGGGAGATAATCGACCTTGCCCGTCGTGCGGTAGGCGATACCAAGGATGCCGCCGAGGCTGCCGGAAGGATCGAATCTTTCGTAGCCAAGTACATTGAGAATAGGAGCCTTTCGGTCGGCTACGCATCAGCGGCGGAGGTCGCAAAGAGCAGGCAAGGCGACTGCACCGAGTTTGCCGTATTGACGGCGGCAATGTGCCGGGCGGCAGGTATTCCCGCTCAGGTGGTGACAGGAATTGCGTATGTCGAGGATTTCGGCGGCTTCGAGGGCTTTGGCGGCCACGCCTGGGTGCAGGCGTACGTCGGTGCCGAGTCCGGTAGATGGGTCGGTCTTGATGCCGCGTTCAAGAGCGCCGGGCGGGGCGGCTACGGCGCCGGACATCTCGCGCTGGCAGTGGGCAATGGCAACCCCGAAGGATTCTTCGATTTGGTCAGCACCATGGGGCAGTTCAAGATAAATAAAGTGATAGTCAACAAATAACTCGCAAGGTCTTGCAGCCCAGATACCTTATCGATTCAAAAGAGGCATTAGCATTATTGCGGGCACGGCTCATCACTAAGGATACCTTCAAGCAAGAGATTTGCCATGACGGGGCCGTCATCGGTCATAGTTACCCACACGATGTGGTCAAATTCGCACCGGTCAATCCCGGCAGGCTTACCTGCATCGCCCCCACCCGTCCCGCCGGTTGTGGCCAGAATATAATAGCGCTTGCCGTTACGTATAGCCTTGCCGTACCTGTGCACGTGCCCCGCAAAGACAGTGTAATCCCTGCCTTCTAACAAGGACTCCAACTGCTGCCAGTTTTCATAGCTGGTGCCCAACCACATGGGTTCGTGCATGAATACGAGCGTCCAGCGGACCCGCCCCGGCGGGTTATATGTTAGCACCTTGCGAAAGTAATCTATCTGCCGGTCACTGATATAACGTTTGCCGGTATCTTCGGTATTAAGGCAGAGAAATAAGACATCGCGGTAAACAAAGTGGTAATAGCTGGAGCCCAACCGCTGCCGCCATTTGTCGGCCATCACCTGATTGCTAATATCGTGATTGCCCGGCAAGTAAAAAAACGGCATCTGCAATCTATTTGCCAGGCCGTCAAATTCCTGCCATTGGCGCTCTAATTCAGCGTTATCCTCAGTGTAGCCTTCGATCAGGTCGCCGATGGAGATGACAAACTCGGGCTTCAACAGGTTCAGCTTCTCCACGGCATCGGCAAAGACGCCCGGCCGATGCCCACCGGTGCGGTCCGAAACGATGGCAAACTGGAAATTATCGCTGGCGTTATACAGATTCAAGTGAGTCCAGGGATTTACATGTCCGGACTGCTGAATCTTTAGATCGCTTCCGGCACAGCCGGCAAAAGCGGTCGCCAGAGCAACCACAAGAATAATAGCAGCTAATTTGGATTTTGAGTTGCCAGCGACAAAGTTGATGAATCTCATAGTAATCCCTGGAGTTGATAAACAGAGGTTATACGACAGGTGGGCTGCCGCAAGAACAGTTCAATCCGTCACAAGAAATGCCCCAAAATGCCAGGCGCAAGGCGGTAAGATTAGAGCCCCACATCGGTAAGTATCGCCTCTTAAAACACTTACGCATATCGGGGTGACTGGACTTGAACCAGCGACCTCCTGCTCCCAAAGCAGGCGCTCTAGCCAAACTGAGCTACACCCCGCAGAAGCAGACGTCCATTATCTGGCTGACTATTTTACAGCAACTGCGCCAATATTCCAGTATAATTATATACGAGGCCGGCGGTGATTCGCAGTTGCCATAGACTTCTTACGACGAACTGGCCAAAAAAGGTTGCATCGCTGCATCATCTGAGGTATAATAATACACGAGTTAGAACCATCGCTGGCCAAGGCAAATTATAGTGAGGGGCACCGCCTGCGCAATAGTCACTG
>CAZPJZ010000080.1:0-8392 GCA_964586995.1 uncultured Pirellulales bacterium
ATCGCCACGTTGCGGGGAAATTGATGCTGCATGGAGAGCTCACGATGACGGTGCCAGCCGAGCGGTATGGTTGATCTATTCGTACAGTGGTACGGCAGTGCGGCTAATTTTGCTCGGAAGCTCTCTCCAATAATTTCTGGTCACGCATCCAATCGGCGCAGCGCTGGGGCCAGCTTGCCGCCGGGCTATCTTTCTTTCCGAGACCGAATCCGTGGCCACCCTTTTCGTAGATGTGCAACTCGGCCGGAACGGCTGCCTTTCGCAGCGCCAGATAAAAATAGATGCTGTTTTCCGGAGGCACACCTTTATCGTCGTTGGCGTGCACCAGAAATGTAGGCGGCGTTTGCGGCGTGACCTGCTCCTCATTGGAGAGACTCTTAACCAGCTCTTCGTCGGGGTCTTTGCCCAGCAGATTCGTTCTTGAGCCGGTGTGTGCGCACCACTTGCTGAAAGAAATGACCGGGTAAATAAGGATCATAAAATCGGGCCGGCAACGGGCATCATCTATAGAATCTTTTGCCTCATAGTGGGGCTGCTCAAAGTGCGTTCCCGCGCTGGAAGCTAAGTGTCCCCCTGCAGAAAAACCCAGGATGCCGACTCGATTGGGATCGATGCCCCACTTGTGCGCGCCGGCGCGGACCACTCGAATGGCGCGCTGGGCATCTTGCAGCGGTGCCGGATGGCCGTAGCCAGCCCCACTATTTCGATGCCGATACTTCAGGATAAAGCCGGCGACACCGAGCGAATTGAGCCACTGTGCGACCTGGTGTCCCTCGTGGTCCATCGCCAGGAACCCATACCCGCCGCCGGGGCAGATTACTACCGCAGCGCCCGTGGCCTTTTCATCCGCCGGCAAGTAAATCGTCACAGAGGGCTTGTCACCGTCCGCCTCGCCTTTGGCTCCCGCAGCGCCATCGGGCCAGAGCAGCTCAACCTCCGGCGGCGTCCGGGTGCTTTCTGCACCGGCCATGCCAGCCAGTATCATTACTACGACCGTCCACACACAAGTGACCTTACAGCATCGTTTCATTGCTTTAGTCCCTAATTCATCGCCACTAATTTCCTTGCTAAATCAACAGTTGTGGATTCTGTAGTTGTTCGATAATAAAGTCAAGAAACTGAGCCGCGTAAACCTCGTTTGAGACTATCCGGTCAACGGCAAGCGATAGGCTCATCATCTTGCGCACAGTCATGTCGCCGTTGTGGGGGACGACCGTCCTGACGACGTTACCCACCGCCAAAATGCTGCTGGCTACGGGCGCGGGGATGGCGAAAAAGGAATCCAAGCCGTAGACACCCAAATTGCTCAATCCGATGGTCTGGCCCTGCAGTTCCTCAAGGGTCAGCTTGTTGCTGCGGGCCTTGGCCGTCAAAAGTTTTTCCAGCCTGGCAATTTCAGCCAACGTCTTTTTGTCTGCATTCTTTATCACCGGCACCATCAGACCCTGTGGGGCATGGACGGGAAAGCCCACGTTGACCGCCTCGGGTATTGTAATGCTGGTCGCGGCATCGTCTCGAAGCCCCAGCATCAGTGGATATTCTCTGGCCGCCAGCCCCAGAGCGCGGATAAAAAAAGCATTGCTGGTGATTTTGACGCCCAGCGATTTGGTCAGCCTCGGCCTGAGAGCCATCAGCTCAGTAACGTTGGCCCGCGATTCGATGTAGAAACATGGCTTGGTTAGCTTGGATGTTAGCATCCTTTGCCCGATGAGCTTTTGGATTCGGGTCAGCGGAGTACGCATCTGGCAACTCGTATTTCGTGATTCGGCCTTGGGGACAGCAGCCACATCAAGCATTTCGGCAAAAGCCGCAGCATTATAGCGTATCGAGCATCGAGTATCCAGCATCGAGTGCGATTAGCCGGTCAGCAATTCAAATTCTTCCCTGCTGAGGGAGTGTCTTAGTTTTTGCAGGGCTTCGAGTTGAATTTGCCGAACTCTTTCCTTGCTCAGGCCCAGATCGTCACCGATTTGCTTTAGAGTCTTGGTCTTCTTTTTGATCGGCGAGCTGCTCAGGCCGAAATGATTGAAGATCACGTACTGCTCGCGCTGGTTGAGCTCATCTTTTATGACCTGGGTTAAGCTCTGGCGAGCCCGTTCTACAGCCCCCACATCTGCCGCGGCGGCATCCCTCAAATCCCGCTGGATATTGACCAACGATGCGGCTGTCGCCCTGTCCGGTCGGGTACTTCGAGCGGGGATTCTGTGGGCAAAATCTTTCGCAATGATCCAGGAGGCGTACGTGCCAAGTCGAACGCCTTTGGTATAATCGAATTTCTCGACCGTCTGCATCAGTGAGAAGTTGCCCTCGCTGATCAGGTCGAGCAAATTGGCTCCGCTGATCGTATGCTTGCTGGCAATGCTTACCACCAGCCGCAAGTTGGCCTCAATGATCGTTTTTTTTATATTTTCAGCCTCGGCGAGGTAGTCTTCTATTTCCCTAAGCTGTGCGCTTGACACGCGCGAAGGCTTGATTTTCGCTCTGGCGTGATGAGCCAGATATTTCAGGTAATTATATCTGCGGAACAGATCCAGTTCGGCTTCTCTATTAAGTGTGGGTGTGCCCTTCAATGCCCGCAGATACTCCGGCAGGGAGCTGCCGGCCAATTCCAGGGGCTTTGACCGGCTGTCAAGGTCCTTCTGTACAGCGCCGCAGCCATGTGCGGCGTCTGCTGCTTGTGCCTGTTCGCCGCTGATTTGGCCCGCCCAGCGCTGGGCGGGCGGCCTGGCAAGGATTTTTTCTCGGGCGTCCGGCGCCAGAAACTCATCGCTGGTGATAAATTCAATCTTTCTGGCCAGAAGGGCCTTAGCTCTGCGCGCGTTCACGACGCGATATATCGAGCTTCTGCTCCGACCGAAACGCCTCATTAGTTCCGCGACGCTCACGCCTTGTTTGTATTGCTTATAGAGTTCGGCCGCCTGGGCCGGGCCGATGATGCCGGAAGGTCTCTTGAACAGGGGCTTATCGGGATGCGATTTTTCGTAATCCAGCAGCACGGACCGGATGGTCTCGTGGGCCCTGCCTGTCTTGGCACATATCCGGTTTATGATCTGGTAGCGCGACAGTGCGCTCCTGGCTGCAAGTTTGCCGGCCTGCTTAATTATCTGCTGCTTTTGTCGGTTGGTCAGCCGCTTGAAGCCTTTGGCTTTGGCAATCAATTCGGGGTTATCGGTGATGAATCGATTCAGCGTTGATTGCAGAAATCCGAGGCGTTTGACTCCATCATGGAAGACGAATTTTCGCGCCACAAGGCCGCGTTTCCGCCAACGATTTATCGTCTTTGTTGAAACGTTAAATTGTTTGGCCATCTCGTCAACGGTATAGACCTTCTGATGTTGCTCGGCGACCCCAGGAGCAATCCGGCCGCTCAGCTTGGAAATGAAAATCTGCAGGTCTTCCAGCAGCTCCCTGCCTTTTATTAGTGGTTGTTCGGCCGAGCCTTTGGGGTGGAAACCGGTGATCCGGTAGCACACAAAATCGAAAGGGTATTCTTTGTCCGGCTGGACAATCCCAAAGAGTTTCTCAACGGCGTCGATCTGTTTGCGGCGGTGCTTTTGGGGCGTGAACCGAAGCTGTACCAGCAATTGTGCTAAGTCATTGTTTCTTATCTGCCGCATAGGCTCTTGGCTACATCGACAGCGGAGGCAGCATCGGCGGCGTAGCCATCGGCGCCAATCTTGTCGGCATAACCTTGCGTCACCGGTGCACCGCCCACCATGATCTTGGCTGAAATGCCCGCTTGCCTAAGAGTCTTTATGGTACTCTCGATGCTGGGCATGGTGGTCGTCAAAAGCGCGCTCAGACCGATCAATTGGGCGTCCGCGACCTTGGCCCGCTCGACAAACGTCGCGGGATTGACATCAACTCCAAGGTCGGTGACTTCGAAGCCTGCGCCTTTTAACATCATCGCCACCAGGTTCTTGCCGATGTCGTGCAAATCGCCTTGTACGGTTCCGATGAGAAACTTGCCGACCGGCTTGACGCCGGCCTTGGCCAGTTCCGGCTCAAGCAGTGCCATTGCCATCTTCATAGCCCGGGCGGCAATCAGCACCTCCGGTATATAAACCTCATTTTTCTTGAAGCGGCTGCCCACCACGTCCATGCCGGCTATTAGCCCCTCATCCAGAATGGCCTTGGCGGGCGTACCCTGTTCCAGAGCCGACCTGGTAATTTCTACGGCGGTATTCTGGTCTCCTCTAATCACTGCGTCAGCCAATGCTTTCAAATCTGCCATCTCAGCTCACCTTAAAAAAATAAGCCAACCTTCCCGTTCCTCGTTTTTGCCAATCGAAACGCGAATTAGACATTATTCTATGGTCCAAAACAAGTGCTAACTCAAACTTTTTTGGCCCATGAAAGGACTTTCACGCTTAGATGGCAAATAAAAAGTGGATTTCTATTACTTGAAAAAGCCTGCTATGGTGGTATAATTATGGTTTTCGCTGTTCTGGGGCCGTTTGCCCTGTGCAGTTGGTCGTGTTAATGGGGCAGCGGCCGGGCAAGTTCGACCGTGGAAGTTTCAGGTAGGTCCAAATTAAACACGAGATATGGGACATGAGTAACTATATAGTCTTGGTCAAACAGGTTCCCGACGTAAGTCAAATCACTGATAATGCCTTCGACCCCGAGACGGGCACGCTGGTTCGAACGCGCCTCGCCAGCGTAATCAACGAGTTGGACGCCCAGGCGCTGGCCTTCGCCAATCGGATGAGACGGGACAGCGGTGACGACAAGGGCAAAATCATCTGCCTGTCCATGGGGCCGCCGATGGCTGAAGAGGTCCTTAGGTACAGCCTCAGCAGAACCGCAGATATGGCAATCTTGCTTACCGACAGAGCTCTGGGCGGAGCAGATACCTGGGCAACGGCAAATCCTCTGGCCTATGCTGTGCGAAAGATAGTCAAAGAAATCTTCAAGAATGACAACAATTACTATGTAATCACCGGCATGCAATCGGTGGACGGCGACACCGCACAGGTGCCGCCCCAAATTGCCGAAGAGCTGGCGCTGCCGTGCATAGCCTATGCTACCAGCGCCGAATTTAAGAACGGCCGGTTCGAATTCACCCGTATCATAAGCGGCGGCAGCCAGGTGGTCACACCCAAAAAACTGCCCGCAGTAATAACCGTTGCCAAGTATGAGTACCCGCTGTTCGCAACCTTTGCCGCGAGTCGGCGGGCAAACAGAGTCGAGGTTGTTCGCTGGGGCGCCGCCGACATCAATGCCACTCACATCGGCGTTACAGGCTCCAAGACCAGCGTAATACGGGTTTTCCCCCCCGGTAAAACCAGCAGGAAATGCCAGCAACTGCACGACATAAAAGATTTAGCCCGGATGATTGTGGAGAGCTTCAAAGGCGGCAACGGCGAGGCTGCAAAAAAAAGGCAAGCTGAGAAGATAAGGTACATTCTTCCCGCCAAAAGAGCAGACAATTTCGACAGAAGCTTCGAGGGTACGGAAAAGGAAAAAGAAGATTATAAGGTTCTTTCTGATACGCTCAAACAGCTCGGCATAAAAAACGTCAGCCAGATCGATGACGCCGTCAGGGAGAAAATCCTCGCCGCTGCCGGTGAGCGTTTCCATAAGAAGGCACTGGACGACATGCTTGAGGGCTTTAAGTTGACCGACCCAACTTTCAAGAAGGGCGAGGTCTGGGTCGTGGCCGAGCATACTGACGGCGAGGTTCACCCCGCCACCTTCGAGCTTATCGGTAAGGCGCGTGAGCTGGGCGATTCCCTTGGGACAAAAGTGGGCGTTGCCGTAGCCGGCTACCGGATAGAAGCGATAGCCAAAGAACTAATCGCCGCCGGCGCCGACAACGTTTATCTAATCGAAGACAGACTGCTGCAGGTCTTCGATCCCGCCGCCTATCGCAAGGTTATCGCTGATGCCATAGAAAAATACTGGCCGCAGATTGTTCTATACGCTGCGACACCGCAGGGCAGGATGTTGGCACCGATGGTATCGTACAGAGTGAGCTGCGGACTGACCGCCGACTGTACCGGACTGGATATCAGGGACAGTTCTCGGAAAGGCGATATAGGATTGCTGCTGCAGACCCGGCCGGCTCTGGGCGGAAACGTCATGGCAACCATCCGAACCAAAGGCTCAAAGTCGCAGATGGCCACCGCCAGGCCGGGCGTCATGAAAAGGCTGCCGCCCGATTACTCCAGAGCCGGCAAAGTCATAGAGCACAAGGTCGAGCTTTCCCCAGACGACATCAGTCTGGAAATCATAAAGACAGAAATGGCTACCGGCGAGGTGAACTTCAACGCCGGTGTGATCGTCAGCGGCGGCAAGGGTATGCAGAGCCGGGACAACTACGATCGGCTGCTCGGCAATCTGTGTGAGGCCTTGAGTAAAAAACTGCAGACCCAGGTTGAAAAGGGCGCTTCGCGTGCGGCGGTCGAGCAGGGCTTTACCGAGCGGGCGCATCAAGTCGGCCAAACCGGCACATCCATCGGGCCAAAACTTTATGTGGCTTTAGGGATCTCCGGCGCCATTCAACACATGATAGGCGTGGCTAACACCGAGACTATCATCGCAATAAACAGTGACCCCAACGCACCGATTTTCAAGCAATGCGATTACTACTTTGTCGGTACCGTCGAAGACATAATACCAAGTTTAGTGCAGGCGTTAGAATGACTATTTAGCCCCGAAATTCATTGCGGGGTTTTTACCGTGAGGTGAAATTACAAGTGTCAAACAATCAAGACTACAACAAAGTTTCGGTTCTGGTAGTGGGTGCGGGGCCGGCCGGCCTGGCGACCGCCATACAACTGAAAACGCTAAAGCCCGAAATTGATGTTTGTGTCATCGAAAAAGGCGCAGACCTCGGAAATCACAATCTGTCCGGAGCGGTCTTGGAGGCTGAGCCGCTGCACAGCCTGCTGGACCGCGCTGTGCCGGGCTGGCAGGATAGTGACGCGGCCAAAGAGGTGCTGGCAGCCAAAATCGACAAAGACAACATCATGTTTTTGCTGGGAAAGAAGCTGGCCTTTAACATTTTCTTTATGATTAGACTGGCAAAGACCCTCCACCTGGGCTTTGGCCAAATGATACACAAGGGCGATTATTCCGTCTCCATAAGTAAGCTGACCAAGTGGATGGGACAAATCGCGCGAGGTCTCGGCGCAGAAGTCTTGACCGGCTTTGCGGCGGTAGACATTATCCTCGATGAGGCGCAAGGCCGAGCAATCGGCGTCAAACTGGTAGACCAGGGCCTGGATAAAGAAGGTCATAAACAGCCGAACTACGCCGAAGGCGAAATTATATACGCTGATTTTATCGTACTTGCCGAGGGCTGCGACGGCCTGGTGACAGAGAAGTTTGTGGAAAAAGCCAACCTGCAAAGACAAAACCCTCAGCTTTACTCAGTCGGCGTAAAGGAGCTGATCAAGGTAAGTTCGGAGCAGTATGGAAAGTTCACCGCCGGCCGCGTCGTGCACGCTATGGGCTATCCGATATGGACGCCGATTATCGGGCCGGGAATGTTCGGTGGCGGCATCGTCTATGCCGGCGTGCAGGAGCATCTCTCGGTCGGTATGATTGTCGGGGCCGACTGGAAATACTACGATTTTAATCCGCAGGATGCCCTGACGAATTTCAAGGAGCATCGTTTCGTAAAACAATTCATTGAGGGCGGCACGGTTGTAGAGGCCGGGGCAAAAATGATTCCCGAAGGCGGCTACTACGCTATTCCAAGAGACCCGCCGACCGGCAGCATCGGTAAGGCCAACGTGATGATTCTGGGCGATAGTGCTGGCTTTGTAAATATGCTCAAAATCAAGGGCCTGCACAACGCCATTGACTCCGGCATCCGGGCGGCTAAGGCCATCGTTGACACACTCGACAAGCCCGAACACGCTGCGGTCAAATATACCGAGCTGATTGAGCAGTCCAATGTCGCCAAAGAGATGTGGTCGGCCAGGAATTTCCGCCAGACGGTGGCTAAGTTCGGGCCGCTCCAGGGAATGCCGCTGTCGGTATTCGGCGGACTTTTGCCGAGATTCAATATCGAAAAAGACTACGAGGCGATGACAGTCCTGCCTTATCGGCTCAAGCCCAATCCGCAGTTCGATAAAGACACCTTTACCGCAATGGCCGCAACCGAGCACCGTGAAGAGCAGCCGTCACATCTGACAATTCTCGATAAGACCATCTGCGAAACGAAGTGTACGCCCGTATTTAATAGTCCCTGCATCACGTTTTGTCCGGCTGGCGTTTACGAGACGATTCACGGCGAAGTAAAGCCTGCCAATCCGTCGAATTGCCTGCACTGCAAGACCTGCCAGCGGAAGTGCCCCTTTGACAATATCCGCTGGACGGTCCCGGAAGGTACCGGCGGCCCACGATACAAGCGAATGTAGGTTCGTGTCCCGTGACCCGG
>CAZPJZ010000081.1:0-8243 GCA_964586995.1 uncultured Pirellulales bacterium
CAGACAGTCCCTCCGCCGCTCGGCCTCGACACTTATGCTATTACTGCCTTCAAGGAAAAATTTTGGGGAAAAAGTCTTATCACAAAGCACTCTGCACTATAGAGTACTCTTTGGACTGAATTTCTTGGACCTGTCAGGAGACCGCAACAATGAACGTAACTGAAGAAGATGCACGCCAGTCACTGGAATTGGTGGAAGACACAACGACATGACTGCGCAGGGCCATTGCTGCCGCCTATGCCGACGCCCTGAAGGAAATCATTCACAGGCAACAATGGCAAAAATGATCAGGGGAAAAACGAAAGTGGATAATAACAGACTCCGAGGCGGTAAATTGGACCGAATAACACGCAAATGGTGGTTCTTTTTACTGTTTGTCTTGATCCAGTTAGTTCCGCCATACGCATCGAAAGGCTACAATTTCCCGCGGCAATGGTCAGACGTGACAATGCATTCACTGCGTAATGCCTTTATCTACTCACATTCCCAGATATATCCCATCTTCAAAATAATTCCCATGCTGCTGATCGTTTTGATTATCGTTCTCCGAAATAAGGTCAGCCGCCTGTTTGCTGTCTACGTGGCTCTGTCGTATGTACTTTTCGCCTTTGGTCAAAGTGTAGCCATCACGGATAAATACGGTGTGTCGATCTGCACGATCAACGCGCTCATGTTCCTTGTCGTGGCCGCTTTCTGGGCCTGGGAGGCGGTCGTACTGCACAATGACTTCACGGCGACAAAGCGGCCCATCTGGCGCTATTGGGTTGTGCCATTGGCATTTCTGGCTTTTTGGGGCCCGATAAGCAGAGGCAGGCCTGATTTTAATCCCGTCTACTTAGTGACGAACGGCGCCGGCGTTGCCTTTTGTATGATGACGCCTGTCTACGTGGGGCTGCTCACGCTGTATTGGCCGAAAGTCAACCTGGCTGCGCTGCGAGTAACCAGTCTGGTGGGGTTCATCGTTGGTTTGTACAACGTGCAGGTCAATTTCATTATCAGTCCCGGCACGCGCTGGTGGAACGGCGTCCTGCACGTACCTTTACTGGCCATATCTTTGTATGCGCTAATAATCTCTTTCAAAAAGCCGGCATTACGAGAATCGCGCTGGGAATGTCCCGCCCGTTCGTCTGCTTTATCCCCGTGAGGTGCCCATCCAGCCGGACGGTAGCAGAGTCATCGCGGCGAAAGATTTTCTTCTCCTTTTCGTGTGGAAAGCACCGCCATCGGCAGCGACCCACTATCGTGCTCTGTGGGGTTTTTGGCCGCTGCAAGTTCAAGCAAGAGCGGGCGAAGGGAATCGGACCCTCGTAGCTGGCTTGGGAAGCCAGTGCATTACCACTATGCTACGCCCGCAATTCTCGGTCTTCTTTATCCCTATTGGCAAGGCGACATCCTGCTGCCGGATGACGCACAATTTCGTCGCCAAGACCAACAATCTATTCTACAGCAGCCGCCCACAGGCTGTCAAATTTTTTTGCAGTAGCCGTCACCCGTGTCCGCCGGACGGCCCAGGCCGTAAAATGACCCCTACTCCGGGACCGGAGCGATTCTGGGCTCGACTCCCTCCCATCGCAGGCCGCCTATGACCGCCTGTGCGATATTGGTCAGATGGTCGCCGATCTTTTCGATGTTGTCCACCAGGTCGCAAAATATCAATCCTGCTTCAGGCGAGCAGACGCCCTCGGTCATACGCTGAACATGGCTGCGCCGAAACTCCAACTGCATTTTGTTGAGGTTGTTCTCGTTGCCCAAAGCTGATTTGGCCGCCTCAACGTCGTTATCTTCCAAGGCGGCTATGATCTTATCAAACATCTCGTCCGCCTCTTTTCTCAGTTGGCCCGCCTCAGCCAGGGCCGAGTTGCTAAAGACGAGCTTCTGTTCGATCTTGCGTTCGGCAATCTCGACAATGTTGACCGCATGGTCGCCGATACGCTCCAGGTCGTTAATCGTGTGCAAGAGCACCGGCAGCTCAACGGAGACTTCATCGGATAGATGTCTGCTCGACAACGCCGACAGATAGGACGTGATCTGGAGCTGGAATGAATCGATGAAGTCCTCTATTATCCTGACCGACTCCAGCTTGGCCCTGTCGTCATCGATAATTCCGCTGACGGAGTGTTGAAGGCCAGTCTTGGCGGTCTTTGCCATCCGGACGATCTCACGCCTTGTCTGCTCCAGGGCTATTTCCGGCGTATCCAGCAGGTGTTGCTCAAGTACCACCGGCCTGACGACAGCGTCACCGGGTCTTTCCGGCACGCACTTGGTTACTATTTTGGCCAGCAAACCCGCCAGCGGCAGGAATATGCCGGAATTGACGACGTTAAAAATCGTATGAGCCACGGCGATGGAAGATAAAATGGTAGCCGGGCCAAGCTCCCAGGGACACGCGGCGCGAACCAGAGTCCCGAACCAGCCCAGATGTACGAATGGATAAGCGATCAGACAGCCGAGCACATTGAATATCGTGTGGGCCCAGGCCGTGCGCCTGGCGCTGAGATTTGTCTGCAGTGCGGCCAACTGGGCCGTAATAGTCGTACCGATGTTGCTGCCCAGAACGAACGGTATCGAGACATTAAGGGCGGTTTCCCAATTGGTGCCGAAAGCCTTCCCCCCGGCCAGCAACTGGACGATGGCGATGGCCGCCGAGCTGCTTTGAATAAGCATGGTTACGATGACGCCGGCCAGAATAGCCAAAATGGGCGTGCTGCCGAGAGACACGAACAGCTCCTGCACCCTCGGGCTTTTCTCCAGCGGGCTGAAAGCCTCCTGCATAAAACCGAGCCCGAGGAAAAGTACTCCAAAGCCCAGCAGGATTTGCCCGATATTTCTTGTCCGTCGCCTGTGGCTTGCCATGTGAAGCAGAAAGCCGACGCCTACGGCCGGCAAGGCATACAGCTTGATCTTGAACGCGGCAAGCCCCGATATGGACACCAGCCAGGCTGTAGCCGTCGTGCCGACGTTGGTGCCAATGATTACGCATATCGCTTGTTTGAGCGTCAGCAGGCCGGCATTGACAAACCCGACTACCATTACCGTGCTGGCAGAGCTGGATTGAATTAGTGCGGTGACCGCCGCCCCCATGAGAAAGGCGACCAGGGGTTTTTTTGTTATCGATTCGAGTATCGTCCGGAGCCTTTGGCCCGCAACAGCCTTGAGGCCCTCAGACAACAAACGCATGCCGAACAGGAATAGACCCAACCCTCCTACTATGCCAAAAACCATCTCTCTGATCATTGGCGTTCCTTACCGGCTCCCCGATGGGCCAGGAATATCAAGTCGGCAGGTAGTTTTACCAGCCATTGCCCGTCAAATCAGTCTTCGACCTTCTCGAAGACCAACCGTTCGGCATAGACATCGCCCTGGGGGAACCGCGGACCGTAATCAAAAACCGGTATCCAATCCGCCGTCCATACCTTCCCGTCCTCAGAGACGGGTCCTACGAAGCGGTCGATACTGCTGCCTTCAAGCACGCTGTCCAGGTATGCAACGTGAATCCTTTTCATTTCGATGCTGACGAACAGCTCTCTTGTTGCCGGCGTGTAATTGACGACACAGTCTCCCGCCGTGTAGGTGCTGAAACTTCCATCCTGCATTTCGAATCGCGTCGTCTTGTTGGGCCTGATTTCAGCCTCCCCCATTGGAATGACCGCCGAGGATAAGGTTCCCCGGCGGCTGAGGACTATTTTCCAGGCGCTGTCTCGCGCCTTCCATGTTCCGGCTATCTCCGGCGGCAGTGGCCGCCGTGCGGACGTTGAACCCGCGGGTCCGTAACAGCCGGCAAACACCGCCAGACAAATCGTCAGAAAAGCTACGAGCACTTTCGGCTTCATCGCTGCACACCCAATGTTTCTCACACCTGAAAAAAAGAACAAGCCATTTTAGCCGGCGTGTTCAATTTGGCAATAAAAAAAGCGGGACGGATTCTCTGATCCGCCCCGCTTCATTGCTAATTTCTGGTTTTCAGCCTGAAATTATCTGCGGCGACGCAGCAACAAACCTCCCAGGCCAAGCAGAGTGATGGTGATTGGCTCAGGAATGGGGACATTCACACTGCCGTAGCTCATGCTCAAGTCATCAGACATAAGACTCAGCACAAGCGGAGCCGTCCCCGTCAGACCGATGCCGCTTACCAGCACGCCCGCGGTGGACAGTGGGGGAATAGAGCCATCGGCTATGGTCACGAAGCTGAGGTCCGAAATGCTCTTGCCTAATGCGCCACCAAAAAAGGCAAGTACTTCAGCCGGAGGCATTCCCAGGTCGGCAGCGTGAGCTTCCAGGTCCTGGTATACCGATAGAGAACCCTGATATACGAGGGTTCCGCCGGCGATTGCGCCCGGCCCCTCTACAAGCAGATAAGCCGCCACATTTGTTGTGGCGCCGTCACCACTAATCGTGACGGTATCCATTGCTGGATTGACCCCAATCGTCAGAGCTGCATTCGCCAGTGAGGCCATGCTTAGAACCAGCACTAAAGCTACTAACTTTTTCATCATCTTTCTCCTTCCAAAAGAACGTTTCACAACTCCTCCATCTATTGTGGTTCAAAAACTAAGCTGTTACAACTCTTGCCCGGACAAATCCTCGCCTATCTCGGACAATCGCCGGGAAGGTTCGCGTCTTTCTTCTTCCAGTTCGCCACCAGAATATTCAAGTCAGCGGTAAATACGCGATACTTGGTCAGTCCGCCCGAATCCTTGTGGTCGATATCGGCACAGGGGTCGAGGGTCGCGTCGCCGGCTTTCTTCTTCCAGTTGGCCACGATGAGGTTCAAGTCACCGGTGAATACGCGGTACTTGGTCAGTCCGCCCGAGTCTTTACCATCGGCGTCACCATCGCACTGATAGCCGCTGCCGTTCGGAGGTGCGCACCAGCAGTCGGGCTTGCCCAGAGCAACCCAGTCGTTGTAGGCCGAATTGGTGCTGGGGAAGCAGTCCACCGGGCCAATCTTAACTGTGCAGCCGGTCAGCGTGACAACAGGAGCCACAGCCGGGTCGGTCAGCACTACGCCGCCGCGAGTGGCGTTCTCCTCAAGTTTCACCGTGCAGCCGCTGCTGACGGTAATCTTGCAGAGCGTCCCACTGGCAGGCGGAGCATTGATAGAGCTATCATCGGGCGGATAGTACAGCGCTCCCAACTCGATGGTGATGCCATTCGTGCCGAGCCCGCCCAATGCGCCCGGATCAGCGGCAGCCGCCACGGGGGTATAGTTGGCCACGTCCCAACTGGCCACTTCACCGGTATCCGCATCAACTGTGATGTGCCGGCCGAAGTTAGCGGGGAAGATGCCGAATCCGGGGGCGGCTTGAGTGCTTTCGCCCTTGGCGAAGTCCGAGATGGCATCAATCGTGCCCGCATCGACCGTGATGTCCAGAGCCACCGCCCTAACCTTTGGCGGGTGCCCTGTCACCGCATAGCCGATGCGGACGACCCCGCCGCCCTCATCAACGGCAGTAATGGCGACATTTGTCGCCAGGGCGGGGGCAGCGAGCAAGAGTACTGCCAACGTCACAACAATGTTTCTCATAATACTACCTTCCTTTCTTCTTCGCAGAGTCACACACTCTGCCTATCTTGGTTTTGGATTGTCACAATCCATTTCCTGCTGTTACTCTCGCCGGCTCGAGACATTTTTGGGTGCCGGCGGCGCAGCCCGCAGGAGAAGCTGCATCAATACATGTCCCTTCCTTCCTTTGTCTCCTCCTTTCCCGCCGACTGGCGAAAAAAGTAACAGGAACTACAAGCACAGGTTTTAATTGGTGAAGACTAAGATTAAATTATCACAAACGTCAGGACAAATCAAGCGAAAAAATGAAAAAATGCAGAAAAATTTCGGACCTTCTTGTTTTTCTCGCCGCGGCTGCCTTGCTGCCCGGCAAGGGCTTTCTGACGGCGGTAGGGGGCGGCTTTCTACCGCCCAAAACCGGCCCACGGTCCCTCCCCCAAGATCAACGGAGAATTCAAGAAATCTGAAAAAATCCGCTTTTTTGGCTTTCTGCCTTAAAAAACCATGCAAAAGGCGGCCAAATCGCCCAAGCTGGCGGTCAATTGCACTTTCATGTCCAAAAGCAACCTGCGGGAAGCCTGCTGCCGTAAGTATAGCTTGCAGCGGTGCTTAAAAAAATCCGGAAGCCTTGTCAGCCCTTATTCGGGCTGTACCTTGCCCCCGGCATGTATTTGCCAGACCGGGAATTTTTTGCGATTTGGCACTTCCTGTATGGAATTTCAGGCGTGCTGTGTTATTTTTTGGGGTTATGCTCAGTTTTCTTAGAGGGCGGCTTGTCGCTGTCAGGCTGTGTCTGCTGATCACGACTTTGGCGCTGGTTGCGATTGGGATAGCTACCATCTATTCGGTCGGCCATCCGGCAGAGCCCGGCGCAGCCGGAAGAATGGAAGGTATCGCCAATCTCTGGAAGAAGCAGCTCGTCTTTGCGGTGATTGGCTTTGTCGGCTTCGTTGCAGCTAACCTGGTCAATTACCGAAGGCTCGGAGCCGTTAGCTACTGGATATACGCCGGTATCCTGTTCCTGCTGGCACTGTTGGTGGTCAGCCGGTACGTGGTGGAGCTGCCTTTTGCGCCTGCCAGCCACAATGCGCACCGCTGGATTGTGCTGCATCCGAGGCTGCCCTGGATTCAGCCGTCGGAGCTCTGCAAGCTGGGCTATATTCTGGCCATCGCCTGGTATCTGCGATACCGCAGCAATTACCGGAATTTCAGCGGCCTAATCGGCCCCTTCATTCTGACAATTCTGCCGATAGCGTTGATCGTTGTCGAGCCGGACCTGGGCACGGTGATGCTGATGATGCCGATTTTCCTGACCATGCTGTTTGTCGCAGGAGCAAAGGTCAAGCATTTGACGATTATGATACTGGCGGCGATGCTATTTAGCCCGCTGTTGTGGCTGCAAATGAAGCCTTATCAGCAAACCCGAATAAGCAGTGTGATTCTGCAAAGCTCGTGGGTGCGACAAAAAGCCGAGCAGCATCCGACCATCGGCCGGATTCTCGTGGGCGGCAAATTCAGCACCGCGCGGTGGATGAGAGACGCCGGCTACCAGCTCATCCAATCCAAGTTTGCGGTTGCCTCCGGCGGAATGAAAGGTTACGGCTTTCGCCGGGGGCCGTTTATCAAACACAAATTCCTGCCGGATAGGGACAACGACTTCATCTTTGCCACGATCGCCCATCAATGGGGCTTTCTGGGCTGTGTCTGCGTGCTGGGGCTTTACGCGCTCATTGTCGGCTGTGGGCTGGAGATCGCCGCCAATAATACCGACCCCTTCGGCAGATTGCTCGCTATCGGCATCATCGCCATGTTTGCAGTTGAAGTCCTTGTCAACGTGAGCATGACGCTGGGCTTGATGCCGATTACGGGATTGACGCTGCCGTTTGTCAGCTACGGCGGGTCCAGCCTGCTGGTGAGCATGATCGCGGTGGGACTGTTGAATAATATCGGGCGGTGCCGGCCCTTCAGCGTGGCCCCGAGGCTGCCGAGATAAAGGGCAATACTTTCCTTGATAACTCCGATATATCCGGTATTACGTCAAGTTCAAAAACGATGGTAAAAGGCTTTCGGCAAATTGCGGTCCTGACGGCGATAAGCAGAGTCCTGGGCTTTGGCAGGGACACCGCCTACGGGATAGTGTTCGGGCCGGGGACGCTGCTGGATGCGTGGAACATTGCGTTTAAGATTCCGAATCTGGGCCGAAGACTCTTCGGAGAAGGGGCGGCCTCGGCCTCGTTTATTCCGGTGTACAGCCAGCAGCTTCATACCGCACCCGAGACGGCGGCAAGGCTGGCAAATACCGTGATTACCGCCCTTGCCGTTGTGCTGACGGGGATAGTGCTTCTGGGAGAGGTGGTCATCTGGCTCCTTCATCGGTTCTTTATCAGCAGCAGCGAAAGCCAGCTTGCACTCAAGCTGACCTCGGTGACGCTGCCGTATATGATTCTTATCTGCCTGGTGGCCGTCATCGCGGGGCTTCTGAACGTCCACAAGCACTTCGCGGCGCCGGCGCTTGCACCGATTATTATGAATATCTGTATCATAGCAGCAGCGCTGACGGCGGCATGGCTTTTCCCCGTAAAGACCACCCAAGGTGCGAATGGATCTGCCTCTGCGATAACCTACAGCATTGATGAGCCTGCGGTAAAGCAGCTCTTCACGCTGGCAGTTGCAATCATCATAGCGGGACTGCTGGAGTTCGCGGTTCAACTGCCGGCACTTTACAAGAGCGGATGTTCGC
>CAZPJZ010000082.1:0-8233 GCA_964586995.1 uncultured Pirellulales bacterium
TATGACAACTTCTTTGGTCTTCTCTTCGCCGGGCCGCTGTATCGTCAGAGTCACCTTTGTACCCGCAGGCCCGGTGATCTTTTGGACCGCACAAATAAGACTCATATCTTTCGTTTCGACCCCGTCCACTGCCGTTATCACGTCGTCGGCATCCAGGCCGGCCTTGTATGCCGGGGTACCGGGTAACAGGCTTGATACCGTCAACAGGCCCTTTCGTTTGGAGATTTCTATCCCGATACCCGTAAACTCATTCGTCATTGTCTTTTTGAACTCCTGCAACTGCCGGGGCCAGACCATGACCGTATAAGGATCGAGGGCAGACAAAGCCGCTTCCGTGCATTGTGCAACCAGCGCGGGACGAGGCAATTGTACAGTCGCAGTATTCAACGCCAGAATCTTCTCGAAAAGGTCTATGAATTCATCTCTGCTCAGACCTGTGGGTGACTGCTTGACCCCGCTCGACAGTTCTGCCAAGCCTACTGACCAGGCACTAAGCTGATTGGCGTGCGGCGGTGAAAAAGAGTTTTTGGAGGCCTCATTTTGTGCACTTTGTGGGAACGATGCCATCACCTCGGCCAATAACTGGCAGTGTCTGATGACTTTGTCTGCCATCTGGCTGAAGTCGATCTCCCTGACGTAATGGACGCGAAGGACTTCAATGGCCCAAACAAGCATATGCTTGTCTATACGTTGGTACCGTTCCTCACGCGTCTCGCAGGGGCTGTCTTGAAAAGAGGCCACAATGGTGGCCTTGTCCAAGAGCTGCTCGGCATAGTCCGAATAAGCTTTGTTCTCCGGATCAATGGCCCTGAGCCAGCTATAGCAGTACAAGTATGCGTCGAGCCATTTGCCCTGCACTTCAAAGTCGGCCGCTTTATCTATGGCTTTCTGAATCGTCTGCTTCACGAAGGGGTGCGAGAACAGTTCTGCCTTCTGGTCCTCGCTGGCAAATTCACTGGCTTTGGCAATAACCGCAAGCGCGTCAATGAGGTCGTTTGCGTCATTTACGTCGCTCATATCAGGCACGCCGTTCTGGTCAACGGTACGGGCTTTGGCCTGAAGTTTCTCCAGTTCAGTCAATTGTTCGCGGTACGCTGCTTCGCGGCCTGACTGGCGTTTTTGACTGATGTCCTTGTACGTCCGCACAATCTCGACCAACTGCGCAATCTGTGGATATGTTTGCTTATCTAGTGGTTCTATCAGCTCTTGTGCCGCATCAAACTCGCCCCGGTAGATCAACTCACAAGCGGCTCTTATCGCGCTGAGTTTCGTTGATCCCGGCGTCGAGGCTTCAGTCAGGTTAGGTTCTGTTGATCGCGACCTGGTAATTTTGCTGGGCGCCGGCCGTGAGGCCAAGCCATACCCGGTGGACCAACATAGCAGCGTTAGTGCGCAGAAACACGATATGGCCAGCAGATAACGGACTTTGGTACTTACCAGATTGGGCCTTTTGTCTTTTCTTTTCGCTACGAAACGGTACTTTTTCAGCTTCTCAAACGGCAAAGCACTGCCTCCTCATGAGTTTCAATTGAAAATCCTAACCCGGACAAGCCGGAACCAAACACCTGTATGATGAGTTCTTCAAAAAATCGAAGTTGGGCATACTTTGAAAAGCCCCCGCGCCTTGCCGGCGCAAGCCAGCAGCGGGGGCGTTATCCTTTTTGCTTTTCAGACCGTCATAAAGCAGTCCCAGCGCATTGGTCTGTATTATTTGAGCAAACCCTCGGCCGGATTTGCTCAAATAATATATGTCCAACTTCAATTTTTTGACCATCTTGCGCACAATTTCACTGCTAAGGCACTTAATTGACAGCTCTAACTGCACTCGGCTGCTTTACCGGCACAGCCCAAGACATGCAACTTATGTTTAACCATAGCTTTGATGGCGTCCCTGCCGGGGCCGAGGTACTTGCGCGGGTCGAATTCGCCGGGCTTTTCGGCGAAAACCTGCCTGATTTTAGCCGTCAGCGCCAGCCGCAAATCCGTATCTATGTTGACCTTGCAGATGGCCATCTTTGCAGCCTTGCTTACAGCCTCCTCGGGCACACCCATGGCGTTTGGCATATTGCCGCCGTATTTGTTAATTAGATCGACGAACTCTTTCAACACGCTGCTTGAACCGTGCATCACCAGCGGAAACCCGGGTAGCCTGTCGGCTATCTCCTGGATGACGTCGAAAGCGAGCTTGGGCTCGGTCTTGAACTTGTATGCGCCGTGGCTGGTTCCGCAAGCCACCGCCAGCGAATCGCAGCCGCTCTTTTCCACGAACTCCACCACCTGGTCCGGGTCGGCCAGGTGCTTTCGGACGTCATCGACTCCTACTACATCTTCTTCGATTCCGCCCAGTTGACCCAGCTCGGCTTCAACGCAAACGTTTCTGGGATGTGCGTACTCGACCACCTTTTTGGTTATGGCGATGTTTTCCTTGAGCGGTAATTTTGACGCGTCAATCATAACGGAGGTAAAGCCGTCATCGACAAACTGTTTGCAGGTCTCGAAATTGTCGCCGTGGTCCAGATTTATGGCGATGGGGATGTCCGGATTTTCTTGGACGGCCACGTTGATAATTGCCTTGAGATAGCTGATGCTGGCGTACTCGCGCGCGCCTCTGGAGACCTGTAGAATCAGCGGCGCCTTCTCCTCGGCGATAGCCGCTATGATGCCCTGTGTGATTTCCATATTGTTCACGTTGAACGCACCGACTGCGTAGCCATTCTTGTAGGCCATCTCAAACATTTTCTTGGTATTAACCAGCGCCATAGGATTCTCCTTATAAAACCCGTGTCGACTAAGAAATCAGGGCAACGACCCAGAGCTCTTATTCGGCGTGTTAAGACTAAAGCCTCATCGTGTATTCTATACTCTCATTTTCGTCTTATGTTTCTTGTCGTTTTAGAAATTCACGTCCCAAAGTGGCAGTTTTGCTCTTATTTGCTCAATAAGCTTCCGGGCCTGCCAATGGCATATATCTTCTCGGTCCAATCGCCAGCTCGGGCACACCCTGCGGCCAGATGCTAAACACGACAGCGTGCTGGTCCAGCGACTCATCGGCACTGTAGGTAAGGCCAAAGTACACTCTATGATAACATCTTATGAGTGTTATGTCACTGCGTACATTCAGACCGTAGTCAAGGTCATACTGCTGCGAAAACACGAGCGTGTATCGCGGGTCGAGCACGTACGTGGCTGCGAAAGTAAGCGCATTGGAGCCTTTCTCGCCCAAGGTATTGTCAAGGCGTCTCAAATATCTGCTTCCTATATAATAACTGAGATTGGGCCAGCTCAGGCGTGAAAAACCGATATTGAATTGCTGGATGACACCGCTGTGCATATCGAAGTTCAGATCGCTTAGCACCGCGGTCGTGTCGGTCAGACGCCAGACGTAGTCGGCTCCGATATAGTTCCGTCTGGGTCCGAATATATCACTGCTGCGCCTGTCTTGGGCCGGCAGCACAGTCTGGCCGAATCGTCTGCTGAACGTATTGGCCAGCGGGATGGACGGTCTGTTCCATACGAAGCGGTCCGGCCCTGCCGACGTATCGCCCGAATCAGTCACCCACGTAAAGTCTACATCCAGTCGCATCCAGTCGACGGTGCGTAGGTTGTCGCGGGGGCCTCGCTTGGTCTGCAATCGCTGGGAGATGCCCAGGTTCAGGACATCGCGCTGCTCAATGACCGAATCACTCTCAGCATACGTAACGGCCGTCAGCCGAGGCTGGACTATGTGCCGCAACCTGTTCAAATCCCAGAGACGCGACCTGGCCTCCGGATAAACCCTCCACCATGGCTGCGGTGCTATCCGCACGCCCGCTTCGGCAAGCCAAACCCCGTCGTCTCTGATGGACGGCGAACCGTCAAGATCTGTCCGGAAACCGTCACCATCCTCATACCCTAACGTGCCCGCCACAAAAGGCACAATCCTTGACCTGCCAAGAGTCATCGGCATGGCCAGCTCATTTCTCGTGGACATGAATGTGAAGAAATCCTGCAGGACAGGTGACGAGCCGTCCGAATCCAGACGCTGGCGGAATCGGCTCACCTGGCTGTCGCTATAGAGTGTTAACCGGTCATCCAGAAGCGACTGGCCCGTCCAGTGAAACTCCGCAGTGGGCAATTCTTCCAGCGTGTCGGTAAAGTCATTCATTCGCCATTTACCCAGTAAGGACAGTCCCCAGTTGTCCTCAATTCGTTTGGCGTGGACGATCGTTTCCTGCTCTTTGTCCGTGTTGAACTCACGGCGATAGTACTGCTCTATAAAGTTCTTATCGGAGGCGTAGCTGGCCTCGGTGGTGAGCTGCCAACTGTACGGTAGAAAGTGCCTGTGCTGGAACTTAAATCGCCCGCGAAGATCGTGCGGCGGCTCGAGGTCTTTGCGGCTGTCGTCTCTGCCAAGCCTGTCTTCTCCGTGGTCATCGATGATATACCCCAAGAGTTTGCCGAAGTAGTTATCCTTGGTGTAATTGACCTCTACGCCGCTGCCCGGCCCACGTTCGCTGTAATAATCCACGCCAATGGTGCTCTCGGTGCCATCGGGCTCCTTCAATCCCAATAGCCGGGCCAAGTACCATTGCGTCTCGACCGAAGTCCCCCAGGTTCTGTCGTGGCCGGCATGTACGCCTTTCAGTGGAACATCAGGTCTGATTAAGTTGGCACGCACGGACGGCCAATAGAAGAACGTCTTGTCATATATCTTGAACCGCACATCTTCGATCTGGGCGTCAAAACTGCGGTCGGAAAGCTTACCCTGTGCTTCGTCCACCGGGCTAGTGTCCGTCAAGAGTACTTTCGACGCGTTCAGGGACACTTGGGGCAGGTAGAATTCGCTGGTGGTCAAGGTGATATTATCGGCCTCGAACCTGTTTACCGCGAGCTGTCTGAGCCTCGCTGCCCGAACGTAGATCGGAATCCCACGGCCCACGTCGTAAGTTCGCATCACCGCATTGGTTACCAAGGCCTTCTTTTCCTCGAAATCGTAGTATATCTCATCGGCTCGAATTGTCCGCTGCCCTTCGGTCATTACTACATCGCCAGCCAAGTAAACTGCTGCAATAGTGCCACTGGCCAAAATTTCCTGGAGTCCAGATTTATCCCGGCCTGATGGGAGCTGTCGCCCGGACGCAAATACGACACCGTTGTCCGCCTGCAGTTCCAGCAACCGGCCTTTTTCATCCTGTTGTTGCGACAGGTGGAATCTGCCTATCAGCGTGGCAGTCTTCGTTTGCTCGTCCCACTCAAAGTAAGGAGTAACTTCGCCGAGTTGTGCTATGTTGACGGGGTATCTCAAGCTCGACTCTTTTGCTTCCTGGCTGACCGTTTCGCTCGGCAATTCAATTAGCCCTCGCCTTTCGGCGGCCGTACCCCGGCCAATGGCCGGGGCTATAAGTGGTCGCTGCGGCTTGGGCTGCAACTGCGGCTCAAACGGGGCCACGGCGGCAAATGCCTCGGTGTAAAGCGCTGATTCACTGGGGTCGGCCGGTTCCGTTTTGTCCGCCGTTATGAAGATTTCGCCGCTAACATCCAATCGCACTACCACAGACCCTGTATCTTGAACAACGGTCTGAAGCATGTCCCTGGTTTCGGCAGACCTGGCCTTTCTTATGGATATGCTATCCCGCAAATAGGCCAGAATCTTGTAGCCGGTCCGGGCATCTTCTCCGGGCTTAGTTGTCTTGGTCTGCAACCACAGCACCGCGCTATCGCTGGAAAGCTGGTTGTCCGCGATGGACATTGCAAAGCCGCCCCGGAAGACCATCACTCGTTCGGTCTGGCTGGCCTGATAGCTTGCAAGCTCGCCTCCGGCCAGACGCAGGTCGCCGGTAATCCAGCCACGGTGGCCGAACTGCCCGTCTGTGACAGCTCGGTTTTCGGGCAAAATACGATCTTTGTTGCTTTGCCCGCCCGGCAGAATTGGCCCCGGCACAAAGGTCAAGAAGCCTAAAACCATGAGCGCCTTGTTCATCATAACAGCTCTCGGCTCACGCAGTTGAGGTCCCGAAAAACGGAATTCCCTTTACGGCCCGTGATTATAGCGGCTCACCCGCCCAAAGCCAAGAAAAAGCATTCCTACTGTGCCTATAACTTGATTTATCGAAGCCTCTGGTGTAAAAGAATGTCGACCAAGAGTGGCCTAAGCCCGATTTGCCAAGGTTGATATATGTCCAACTTCATTTGTTTGATTGCCTTGTACACGATTTCATTACTTTAGACACAAGAAAGGCTGATATGGCCAGGAGTGAGTATTCAGAATACCAGAAAGCAGCCATATCAGGTTATTACGATAACCTCGATACCATAATGCTTCAGAAGCTGGGCGAACTTGTAACCGAGCTGTACTTGGCCGATACCCAGGCCAAACAAGAGCGCCTCTGGCAGAGGGCCCGCAAGGCAATGGTGAGGTTGAAAGTCCCCCCTGCAATAATCGACCACATCATGGCGAAAAAAGACGTGCAAGTGTTAGCCAAAAACCTCCAGGACTGGTTGGCTGATAAGAGGAAAAAGTAGAGCGCACGCAGTCATTCTCCCGCCTCTTGGCTTGCCGGCTTTTAGGTCAGTCAGAAATTGACGCGATTCAGTACCATCGGCACGGAGTGTAAACCTGGCTTTTGCCTTGGGGTAGTTCTGCTGATATACTACCGGTACGGGCGTTGAAAGATCGGACGAATAGATAAATCGCGACTTCACACGACTTTCGCTGGAGACAAATATGGCTGAAGGATGCTCCGAAACGGCAAAAGTATATTCAACCGAGAATCTTGGCCAGCTTAGCATTCTTGATATGCTGCAATACTTCGAGGAACACGGTGCGATGCGCGTCTCGGACCTGCACATCAAAGTGGGTGCACCGCCTACGTATCGTATTGATGGCGACCTGGTAAAACTCAAAGGCTCAACGGTAACGGCGGAAGTGGCAAAGCAGCTAATATACCCTCTTCTGACCGATCAAAATCTCCGCAAATTCCAGGACCAGCACAGCGTCGACTGCTCCTACCGATACAAGTCGCTGCAGTTTCGGATCAATGTCTTTAAGGAAAACGACGGGATAGCGGCGGCAATCCGGGCATTATCGCTTGATGTCCCACAGGTCGAGCAGATCGGCTTTCCAAACGACGCCTGGCAGGACATTGCCAATCGCAAGCACGGCCTGGTGCTTCTGACCGGCATCACCGGGGCCGGCAAGTCCACCACCATTGCCTCGCTGATCGGTCGCATCAGTGAGAAAAGGGCTTGCCGCATTATTACCGTGGAAGACCCCATAGAATACATTTTTCAGCAAAAATACTCGATTATCTCGCAACGAGAAGTGGGAAGGGACGTCACATCCTTTCGGGATGGTTTGAAAGAGATGATGCGGGAAGATCCCGATGTAATATTTGTCGGCGAGATGCGCGATCCGGAGACGATAAGCATGACGCTTATGGCCTCGGAAACCGGGCATCTGGTTTTCTCCACGCTGCACACCAGAGACGTGACCGGCACGGTGACCAGGATCCTGGATTATTTTCCCGCCGGCCGGCAGGCCGAAGTGCGAAACCAGCTTTCTCTCGGACTGGCTTACATTATCAGCCAGAAACTCGTGCCCAGAAAGGACGGAACAGGCAGGATTGCCGCCATGGAGGTTCTTAACAATAACTACGCCTGTGCCAATCTGATACGTCACGGCAAGGTAGAGCAGCTCTACTCTCAGTTGCAGACCAAGACCCGAGACAGGCCGGACGAAAAAATGATTACAATGGAAAAGCATCTGGCAATGCTGGTAAAAAAGGATAAAGTAGACCTGCTTGAGGCCAAAAAGTGGGCCAACAACGTTAATATCTTCGTTGATTGTATGAGGCAGGATTAGTTCCGCCGTGCCTGGTGCGCCGTCCACAGGCAAACGCAATTTGCCATACGCAGGACGATTCCATGGCCATCCAGTTCAATTGCCCTAATTGCGATGCCCTGATTGCTTTTGACAACAAGCACGTTGGGAAACGCGGTCGATGTTTGACGTGTGGGCAGCTTTTCATCATACCTGCCAAGGCTGGTGAGCCGGCGCAAAAAATCGAGCTCAAGCTTGAGAAGACTGAGCCCATGCCCGGCTTCTACCGGGCTGTTTTTCTCGATTCATGGAAGCTGTTCATCGACCCGGAAAATGCAACGACATTGGTGTTTGTTGCGGCAGTGGTATGTTTCAGGTTCTTTCTGGGCACGGCAATATGCTGTATGAACTATATCTCGTTCGTCGTAGTCTGGG
>CAZPJZ010000083.1:0-8105 GCA_964586995.1 uncultured Pirellulales bacterium
ACAACACGGCAGAACTCGCCACGGCGAAGAATCGCAAAAACACTCACGGGAGCATAGCGGTTCTGTCCCGATTCCCATCCTTATTGTCCAGATCTGTAAGCTCACCTCAACTCCATGATACTCGATGCTCCTTTAGCGTCAAGTGTGTTCTGGGCCTTTTCGACAGAATCTCATTTCTGCGACGGCCCTGAAACACAAAATTGTGCGGACTACGTCCGCCCCGCGCTGCACGTTGCAGTGATAGTCTGCCGAGTCATTCACTGAAGCCGCGCGGAAAAGTTGGGCTTTTATAGGACCCAATTATAGGCACGGACAGCAACAGGGGCGCGGCATATTTGCGCTGGACCGCTCAAAGCTGGCCGGAAGCTGCACATCGGCGTCAACGGTACCGCTTTATTTAATTGCCGATGCCGTACAGTCTCTATACAATGTGCCGGTTATGCGAAAAGTCCTCGGCCTGATATCACTTATCGGTTTAGCTTTACTTACTTCGGCGTTCATCTCGACGAACGTTCCCATGAACCATTGGAGCTACGACGCCATTGACAAACTCATTGGCCAGGGACTAATCGACAGTGCGATGATCAGCACAAAGCCATTGTCGCGGCTGGAGATGGCCCGGCACATTGCCGAGGCGGAAGAAAAAGCCCAGCAGGCTGGCCAGAGAAACGAGATTATCTTAGCCATCCTGACCCGGCTAAAAAAAGAATTCAAATCTGAGCTGATTTCACTCGGAGCACTTGAAGGAGAGATTGTTGAGGGCTTCATCAAGCCGCTGGAGGACCCCTACGTCAAATATGTGTTCGCGGATAAGAAACCCGACCTGGAGAATCAGCGCGGTGACGTGTTTGACAAACATTCCAATTACAGGGTGGGCTTTGCATCGCGCGCGGAGCTTTTTGACGTGGCGGCCTTCTATCTGCATCCGGAATACGTCGATTCATCGTCAGAGCCCGACAGAAATATTGAGCTGATCGAAGGCTACGGTAAATTCGCCCTTGGCAACATCGAAATGGAGGCGGGAAAGGACTCGCTCTGGTGGGGTCCCGGCTATCAGGGCTCGATACTGATGAGCAACAACGCCGAACCATTCAAAATGCTCAAGATATCAAATCCTCGGCCCATGCCGCTGCCCTGGATATTCCGGCTGCTCGGCCCATTCAAAGCGGCCTGGTTCCTTACCGAGCTGGAAAAAGACCGGACGATTTCTGATGCAAAATTGACCGGTCTAAGACTCAATTTCAAACCGCATCCAGCGTTTGAAATGGGGCTGTCGCGAGTCATAATGTTCGGCGGCTCAGGACTGCCCAGGGTGGACACGTGGGACTACCTGAAGATGTGGCAGCCCAAGAGGGAGGAGGAACTGAACAATCAGTTGGCAGGCTTTGATCTTTCCGTGCTTTTGCCGCTGGGCGACAAAATGCCCGCAAAGTCTGTCAAGCTGTACGGAGACTTCGCCGGCGAGGATGAAGCAGGATGGCTGCCGAGTAATTGGGCCAGACTATTGGGACTGCAACTGAATGACATCCTGCATACGGGCAGAACGGACCTGCGTCTGGAGTACGCCGACAATCACGTTCCCGGTGAGCCGGACGTTTTCTACACACATAGTCTTTATAGATCAGGCTACACGTACAAGAACAGAGTAATCGGCCATCACATGGGCACCGATGCTCGGAGCTTCTTTGTCAGAGTCAGCCACTACCTTACCCAAGACGCGATTCTGGGCGTCGAGTACGATCGTGAAGTCAGAAAGCCTTCGTCAAGACCGCACCAGACCATCGACCGGCTGGCCCTGGACCTAACCGTGTTCACCACAAACGACTGGCAGTTGCGAACGGGCTACCGGTATGAAGATTCGCAGAACAGCTCTGGGGACAACCATATCTTTTCTCTGGAGCTGATTTATGACTTCTGAGACACACCTGCGTACACCGGTTGCCTGCATCAAGGAGCGGATTCTCTCAATAATAGAAGCCGCGACAGGCAATTAGCAGCGGATCTCGGCCTTTAATGCTCACGACAAGCTCGTCGGCAAAATTGCTCTTGTCTTTGGCGTCTGGCGGTGTTATCTCCAGCTCAAACTCGTAGCCGTTACGCACCTGCTTCTGCGCCAGAACCTTCACGAAACCGTTTTTCGACGAGGTCGACTCCACCTCGAATTCCTCGCCATAGTTATTCAATACCAGAAGCGACCTCGTCACGGGTTCTCGTTGTTTGGCTTTGAAAACGAAGATCATCGATGGGTTGACTGTAAATCGTGGCAAAACCTCGAAGGGGATGGTTACTCCACCGCACTCAGGATGCGTTACGCTGATGTCGATGCTCCCATTTAGGTTCTTCTGCGCTCGTTCTACGTCAACGACCGGCTGAAGGACAAATTCGGTGGCTTGGGCCGAAGGATCCAATTCAGCGGTTATGCAATCACCAGTCGATTTGAACCCCGTCAGGGCAAACGGCCTGCCGTCGCGGCTGCGAAGCTTAATTGCAGGACAGCCGGCATTTTCTTTGTTAAGTGAAAGCCCCAACTTGTTCGGCTCCAGCTCAATCATCTGTACGACCTTGGCCGTTACGGTCAGGGCCACCGTTTGCCTGGCCCAATCGTTAGTATACACGTACAAACGCGCGGTTACCGGGCCGGGCTGGCTGCCCACCTGGTACACGACCTTCACGACGCCGCTTTCGCCGGGCCGGTATTCTTGCTTATCCGACTCGGCAGTCATGCCGCAGCAGCCCTCCACCTTCGGTATCTTCAACAGACCATTCCCCGTATTAGTGAATCTGAACTCGCAGGTCTTCTTCGTCCGCTGGCCAACTTCACCCCAATCGTGAACAATCTTTTCAAACGTGATCTTGGGGCCCGGCCGGTTCGAGTCCGTAACAGCCGGACCTTCAGCAGCCGGCCTCTGGCAGCCGCTCTGAAACAGCAAAACGGTAGCAACCATACAACCGAGCAGAAGTGAGTGCTTGCATCGCATATTCTTATCTCCAAGCAATGACAACACCTTCTGTTTGAACTGCGGCCTGTATTTTAGCAAAGAGGACGCCGGCAAACAAGCAATTTATGGTTCTTACACCCAGTACACTCTATGCAGAATAATTTTGCCTGCCAAGACTAAGGGCTTGGTAGAAGAACTTACCGTGTTGGACTCATGTGGCCACCAGAAAATCAATGGCCCGGCGAGGCAGTTTTGGACACACGGCGTTACTTCCGTGGCGTGCATCTTATGCCGCCTTGCACAATCTAATCTACCAGTATCAGCCCGTAGTAGTTCGGGCACTGGCGCCTGTTTCTGACCACTTCAATAGGAAAACCCGCCTTTTTGGCGGTGGAGAACACGTCTATTCCACAGGCCTCCATCGAAGGCCGCGCGCGTTCAGGATGGCGACACTGTTGTTGTTCGACGGCGCAGTCCGGGCAAAAATAGCAGGGACCGGCGCCCAACCCGAAAGCCTTCCACGCACCGCCAAGAAAGATGGTCCGCTCAAGATCGACCACTATTGCCTTCACGTCTACGTCCGGGGCAAAATGGATCAAGATCGCTCGCTGATACGCATCCAGCACCTTGCGCATCTGTTCGGGAGACGGTGTAAACGGAGGGCAGACCAAGCACTGGCCATAGCCGTGAGGCGTGCCCGGCGGCACGGCCATCTTGACCATCTTTTCAGGCCTGAAAGCCCGCGCCGCGATGGCGCGACACCCGAAAACTCACCGATACTAAAATGCCAGTGGAGGCATTAGACATAGCTGCCGGATTCGAGTATCATAACTACGGCAGTACCGGAAGATAGGAACCGTATCAGCGATATCTGGGGACTATTACGTCACATGCATCGACTGCTTGTACAAAGAGATGTCGTGGAGGTTAAGACGATGAGAGCCGTTGGTCCGTTGCTGATAGTCGCCGTGGTTGAGGCGCTGTTGCTCGGGCTCACCGAGGCGGCGCAAGCCCAAGACAAGCCAGCGTCGAACCGGGAAACACCCGTAGTCAAAGTGTACCAAAAGACACACAAAGCCGTAGTGAACATAGCCGGGGAGCGCTTGGTATCGACCTCTATCTGGTCGGGATTCGACCGGCCGGATATTTTTGACTTCTGGGGACCAAGAGTCCGGACTCAAGTCACAGTGCTTGGCTCCGGCGTGGTCGTTCATGAAGACGGCTATATCGTCACCAACGCGCACGTGACCAAGGGCGCCGAAAAAATTAAGGTTATTTTCAGCGACGGCCGTGAGTTTGCCGCTGAGAGACTCAGCATGGACGAAAACAAGGACCTGGCCGTGCTGACCATACCAACAAAGCCAACCAATCAGAAATTGCCGGTCATTGACCTGGGCCGCAGCAACGATTTGATGATCGGCGAGACCGTGATAGCGATTGGCAATCCGTACGGCTACTCCAACACGGTTACCAGCGGAGTGATAAGTGCTCTGGGCAGGGACGTCCAGGTCGATGAGGGGTTCTGGCTACGGGGCCTAATCCAGACCGATGCCCCTATTAATCCCGGTAATAGCGGCGGTCCGCTGCTAAATATCAACGGCGAGCTGATAGGCATCAATACTGCTATCAGAGCAGAGGCACAAAATATCGGCTTTGCAATACCTGTGGACACTTTGGTCGACAACCTCAGTCACATGCTGATGCCTGAAAAACTGCGTCGCGTTCGGCTCGGACTGACAATGGGCAGAATAAAGACGGTCGGGGAATTCACCGGACTGGTCGTTGACGCGGTCAGCAAAGGAAGCCCGGCGGACCAGCAAGGTATTTCCGCAGGCGACTTGGTGCTCGAGATCGACGGGCACAAGCTCAGCAGCGTCATCGACTTCTACGTCAAAATGATAAATAAGGAGATCGGAGAACCGATAGCGATTAGCTACGTCAAACCCGACGACCCATACCCCCAGACGCGCTCGGCAGAATTGAAGATGGTCGCAAGGCCCATACCCGACGGCCGCAAGCTGGCCCGAGAATTTTTCCAAATGGAAGTCTCCGAGCTGAATGAGCAGGCCGCTCGCAGGTTCAATTACAGAGAAGCCTATCCGATAATGATTATAACCGATGTGCAGCAGGGTGGAGTCGCCGACCATGCCGGCCTTCAAGCGGGCGACCTTATTTCGCAAGTCAATGACGCCACCGTACGCGACCTCAAGGAATTCTCGTTGGAAATGGAAAAGATCAGCGAAGGCGATGAGGTGAGCTTCAGGATCATGCGCATTACTTTGCGCGCCTTTGGACAGGTCCAGCGTCAATATGTTGTGAGACTGAAGGCACAAAGCCAGACGTCCAATCGGCGTCGATTGCTGTAATGCGGCCATGACAAAGCAAGCATCAAGGCCACCACAGATGCTGCGCCCGTACAGCCTGCGAACCGGCCGTGTAGCTTTCGCGGCTGACCGTATCCGGCAGGCATGTACGGCCAGCCACACGTGTTTTGCGGCATTATATAGAGGTCTGAGTGCGCCGGCTTACTTTAACTTCAGCAGCACGAAACGAGTGTACTGCCGGTCCTTGACCAAGAGTAGTATTGTACCTTTCTTGCCGGCCTGCTCTACGGCTCGGCTGAACTCTGGCGTATTCTTGACCGGCTTTCGATTGACCTCCAGGATCAGCGCACCGGCCGCGATACCCTTGCTTGCTGCTTCCGAGCCGGCCACGACCTCGGTCACGACGACTCCGCTCTCGCCTTTATAGCCAAGATGCTCGGCCAGCTCAGCGGTGAGGTCCTGGACGGTGAAACCTAATCGCTTGACCACATCCGGACCAGCAGAAATCGTCCGTCTCGCCGGCGAACGCTTACCAAGCGTAACCGCAAAGGTCTGTCTTTTTCCATCACGCAGCACTACTAATTCTACCTGCGCGCCAGGCTTTAGAAGCGCGATGCGCCAACGTAACTGGTCAGCCGATTTCAGCGGCTTGCCGTTAAGCTCGACAATAACGTCGTGCCGCTTGACCCCCGCTTTCTCGGCGGCGGAATCTTCGATAACCTCGGAGACAACCACCCCCTCGGCATCCTTCAGCCCGAGGGCCTTGGCCATGTCCGGACTAACATCCTGAATGGACACGCCCAGGAAGCCCCGCTCAACCTTTCCGTGTTCAACGAGCCGCTCATACACGAGTTTGACCATGTTAGCCGGGATGGCAAGACTGACTCGCGCAACAGATTCCCTGTCGATGATGGCCGTATTGATTCCAACCACCTTTCCGTCGAGATCAAGCAGCGGTCCACCATCTTGACCAAGGGTCATGGCAACGTCTGTCTGGATGAAATTCTCATAAGTGGCCAGGCCCAGGCCGCTTCTTCCCTTGGCGGTCACCATGCCCCCTGCGAACGGGTGCCCCGCACCCCAGGGGCCGTTGACGGCAACCACCCACTCGCCCACCTCGAGGGCGTCCGAATCACCCAGTACCAGGAAAGGCAGATTATCGGCGTCGATTTTCAGCACAGCGATGTCCGTTTCCGGATCCGCACCGATAATCTTGCCCTCAAAATCGCGGTTGTCTGCAAGGGTAACGTTGATCTTTCGAGCATCGCGCACCACGTGTTCGTTCGTCAGGATGTAGCCGTCTTTGGAGACGATGAAGCCACAACCCTCTAACCGCTGGTAACGTTTGGGGGCGGGCGAACGCGGCCAGGCTTCATCGGGACGGAAGAAGTAGTAGAAGTCGCCATCCGATTGAGGATAGGGCTGGCCGAAGTAGCGGCGAAAAGGCTCGATAAATGGCCATTGCCGTAAGTCTCGGCGGTTGGACGTGCTGGCCTTGTCGGCCTGCAGCCGCACTACTGCGGGCGATGCCTTCTCAGCGATCTGCGCAAAGGTCTTGCCAATCTGCTGGAGCCGCTCGACGCTGCCGCCGCCCTGCCCTACCGCTGGCGAAGCGCAGACGACCAACAACAGAAGACAAAGCACGGGTACGACAAGGAAAGGCCAGATCGCTCTTTTCTGCCTGCGACTGTAGATTCTCATCTTCGACTCCTTGCTTTCTAAGACACTGAGCTCAAATACCGAATCCGTCAATCCAATAGCAGTAAAGCGATTTGATGTTGTCTATACGATTGTGGAGGTCCGACTGTTCAGAGCACAAGAATTTTTTGCCCGGTCCACTGCGCATATCCTAACCCGCCGTCTGCGGATGCCAATAGCCACGAAGACATTTACCCGCCGCGGCGGGCAAGAGTCACAAAGGAGGTGTAAGATTAAAAAGCCCAAAAGGCTCTTCGTGTCTTGGTGCCATGGTGGCAGAGATTCTACGCCAGGTGCACGATTAGTTCTGGACAAATCGAAGTTGGGCATACTTTGAAAAGCCCCCGCGTCTTGCTTGTGCACAATTTCATTGCTAAGGAACTAAGCCATCTGGCTCAACAACAAGCTATTTGCCGTTTCTAATCAGGCATTGTGATTTGCGACAAATGCCGGCCTTGCTTTCCAGACCCTCACATTTATAATGACTGCTTTCTCAGGATTCTTCAAGAATGACCAAGGTGCCCGGTAAAAGCTATACTGGTCAACTGCCGCCGCTGACCGCTGCCGAGGTCTCAACGCGTCAGCAGTTGGTCCGCGATGTTGAGGTTCTTGCCTGCGAAATCGGGGAGCGAAACATCTGGCACTACGAGAACCTCACCGCAGCGGCTGATTTCATCGCAAGTTCGCTCAGCAGCAGCGGCTACAAGGTCAACCGACAAGCCTTGCGGGTGCAAGACAAGGCGTGCTGCAACGTTGAAGCCGTCGTGACAGGAACGCTATACCCCGAACAGATTGTAGTAGTCGGCGCACACTACGACTCGGTGTTCGGCTCACCCGGCGCCAACGACAACGGCTCGGCGGTTGCTGCCGCTCTCGCTCTTGCCCGCCGATTTGCCGGCCAAAAGCCATCCAGGACCCTGCGATTTGTCTTATTTCCCAACGAAGAGCCGCCTTTTTTTCAAACCGAAGAAATGGGCAGCCTGGTTTACGCCAAAGACTGCCGGGCAAGAGGCGATAGTATCATTGCCATGCTCTGCCTGGAATGCATTGGGTACTACACCGATGAGCCGAATAGTCAAAGATACCCGTTCCCGTTCAACTTCATGTACCCATCAACCGGCAACTTCATTGGCTTCGTGAGCAA
>CAZPJZ010000084.1:0-7148 GCA_964586995.1 uncultured Pirellulales bacterium
AGTCGCCGAGCAGTTGGGCAAAACAGACGTTGCCATCGAACAATATAGAGAGGCAGTCAGAATCGAAGATGGTTACCGTGCTCAGTTCAGGACAATGTATCCCGAACGCAAAGAGATAATCAGCCGGCTCGGCCAAGACAACTACCAATTTGCACTTAAGCGGATAGAAGAACTCGCCAAACAATTCCGGATTTAGCCCCCGTCATATAAGCGTTCTTTTCTTAATGCGCCGCCGCCGTAACGCTTGCGTGTCATCCGATACCGGCCATTACCGCATCCGGTATGTCGAAGTTGGAGAACGTGTTTTGTACGTCCTCGTGGTCCTCCAAAGCTTCCATCAACGAGATTATTTTCTGGGCGGTGGCGGTATCGCCGACCGGTACAGTGCTTTGTGGCACCATCGAGATCTCCGCTACCTCGGTCGGTATCTCTTTTTCTTTAAGGGTCTTTTTCAGCTTTTCGTAGGTGTCCGGCTCACAGGTTATTTCCAAAACTCGGCCGGTATTGTCCATGTCGTCGGCCCCGGCGGCCAGCGCAATTTCCAGAAGCTCGTCTTCATCGACCTGGTCCGCACTAACGGTAATCAGTCCCTTTTTGCTGAACATCCAGTTGACGCAGCCGCTCGTGCCCAGCGAGCCGCCGTGCCTCTCAAAAAGTCTTTTGATCTCCGGCGTAGTTCGATTACGGTTGTCCGTCAGCGCTTCGACCATAATGGCGACGCCGCCCGGCCCATAACCCTCGTAGAGCACCTCTTCGAAACTGACGCCTTCTGTCTGGCCTGTTCCTTTCTTGATGGCCTTTTCAATGGTGTCCTTTGGCATATTGGCGGCCTTGGCCTTGTCTATCGCATACCGCAGAGTCAGATTCGCCGCAGGGTCGCCTCCGCCGTTCTTGGCAGCCACTATAATCATCCTGGCCAGCTTGCTCCATATTTTGCCGCGCTTGGCGTCGAGGGCCGCCTTTTTGTATTTTATTCCTGCCCAGTGTGAATGACCCGACATATATACTCCAACCATTCAAGCCAGATAACTGCCCAACGTTCAACAGCTAATAATTATACTTTATCCTCGCCCACAAGTAAGCATTTTTCTCAAAACTTTGCCATCGCGGCGCCGGTCCCACCTACGCAGTCAGCCTGTGCAGAACCACCAAAGATGGGCAATTAGCACTATATCACGACCCTGCTGAAACCGGCTTGCTTTGCCGGCACTTTTTACCCCACTGCGTGAAAAAACCTTTGACTCAATGAACTTTCCAGCTATAGAATCGTAAACAAATCTACAAGCAGAACGTCAGTTTTTTGTGGACTTAGGGTTTGTTGCGGCACAAAGATTTCATTGCCAATAAGGAGTTCTAAAGATGCACATCGTTATACGACACAGGACCAGCGTCTCGCGTTTGCTCGTAATTTCAACTTTGTTTGCCACGTTGCTGCTTAGCTTGCCGCTGTCGAGCCGTGCCCAGGACACCAACAGCATCGACACGCTCCGTCAGATGGGTAAGGCCTTCGCGGGCATCGCCGAAAGGGCCTCGCCGGCGGTGGTTGGAGTCAAGGCTGAAAAGACCGTCACAACCGAGTATCCTACCCTGGAGGACTGGCCGTTCGGCAGCCCATTTGACCCATTTGGTGATGACCTATTTGACCGTTTCTTCCGTTGGCGCTCCCCCAGCCGACCATCACCGCAGCGCAGGTCTCAACAGAAGCAGACGGCTCAGGGCTCGGGGTTCATTATCACTGCCGACGGCTACGTTCTTACAAGCAATCACCTTGTCGACCAAGCCGACAAAGTGATGCTCAAAGTGGGAGAAAACCCGGAGGTGGAGGCGAAAGTCATCGGTACGGACCCGGAATCTGACGTCGCTGTTGTAAAAATCGAAGGCGACAATCTTCCACATCTGGAATTGGCCGACTCCGACGCACTGAGCGTAGGCGAGTGGGTCGTTGCTATCGGCAATCCCTTCGGCCTGAGCCATACCATCACAGCCGGCATCGTAAGCGCCAAGGGCAGAAGCGGCTTCGGCATTACCAGCTACGAGGATTTCATCCAGACTGATGCGGCCATAAACCCCGGCAATTCCGGCGGCCCGCTGCTCAACCTTGATGGCAAGGTAGTTGGCATCAACACCTTTATCATCAGCCGCACCGGTGGTTTTATGGGCGTCGGCTTTGCAGTCCCCATCAATATGGCCAAAGATATATGTGAACAGCTTATTAAAGGCGGCAAAGTCGTCCGAGGCTACCTCGGCATAACATACAGAGAGTTGACTGCCGACCTGGCGGCGGCTCTCGGCTTGAAAGAAGATGCAAAAGGCGTCGCCGTGAACGAGGTCTTGGAGGACTCGCCCGCAGACAAGGCTGGAATGAAGGTCTACGACGTCATCGTTGAGTTTGAAGGCCAGCCGGTTGAAAAGGGCACGGAGTTCCTTAATCGCGTGTCCAAGCTCGAGCCCGGCACCAAGGTGCGAATGGTCGTGCTGCGGGATGGCAAACGTCAGAACGTTACTGTCACTCTGGGAACACGTCCGCCACGCGAAGAGCTTGTTGCCGGCGGAGCCAGACCCTCAGACCTAACGAAAGAGCTGGGCCTTACTGTACAAACACTCACGGACGATTTGGCACGCCGCTTGAACTACGAAGGGCCGACCGGCGTGTTGGTCACCAGGGTCGAGTCCGGTTCGGAAGCGGCGAGCAAGGGCATATCGCCCGGCATGGTAATTCTGGAAGTCAACCGTGAGGCGGTCAAGAATACCAGGGAATTCTACGATGCCGTGGAGAAAAGTGTAAAGAAAGGCACCGTGCTGCTGCTGGTGACTGACGGAAGCAGCAGTTTCCTGGCTCCCCTGAGGCTGCCGAAGAAATAGTTCGCTAAAACCTCCTTCACATAAACGAGTTAGCCCCGCACTAATTGCCGAGGTGGGCGCCAGGACCCTATGTCCTGACGAGCAATTAGTGGGGGCTCCTTTTTTGTCCACAGAAACAACGCGACAAACGCACAAGTGCATCAATAATTGATACGAAAGTACTCTTTGGGTATATTACCTGTTGATGGGGTAAGGAAGCGTTCGGCGTTTAGCGTATAGGCTCTACGCTATGGACATGGCCAGGACGGCCGATTATCGTACCGGAGGAGTTGGGCGCGGAGGATTAAAAATGACAGCGACTAAGATTCGGGTAACCAGTGACCCGAGCGACGAGCGACTGACAACGGAATTCTGTGCCCTGCAACCCTAATTTCAAAAAAATCTTGGAACCCCCATTTTTCGCCCAAAAATCAGGGTCCACCCCTTACCTGATACCCTAATAAGGACCCGCTACCCGCTAAACGCTGCCTTTTTCCCTTGCCTTTTCCCTGCTCTTGTGTTATTCTTGCCCCGTGAGATAGAGGCACAAGTATCTTAAGAGCGCGTGGGGCAAAAGATACATAAAGGAACGCGTGGCCAGTTATCTCACGGGGTGAATGCATATAAACGTGATGCATCCGGGAGCGGAATCAACATGAGACCCGTCTCGTGAGCCAGCCCTGAACATCATTGATGGAGTAAACTGTGTCCAACGATCCGAGATACCGAATCCTTTGGTGCACCAAGCACTTATACTCTCTGTTCTTTCTTGCATTTTCTTGGGGACATTTAACTGGATGTATGGCCCAGCTTGACAAACTGTAAAGGTGCATTTCTGCGTGTTTATCGCTCGAAGGTATTTGTTTCGGGAAAGTTCGGTTGAATCCAGCGGATGCTATGATATAGTAGTATGATATGGTGATCGCCGGTATCATGTAACAAAACTATTCGTGCCGCATATTCGTGGCGATGTGCCCAATAGCAAAAGTCTCATGCGCGAATTGTATATAGCAAGAATTAAGCCAGAGGGATGCGACAGATAACTAAAATAATGGCCACCGAAATGATAAGCCAACTTGATCAGATTGCCCAAAAGCTCAACAGACGCCACAAAAGATGTGAACGGTCCAGAATTGGGCAGTTTCTAACCCCAGCTGCGATAGCCCGCTTTATGGCACGTATGTTCGAACGAGATGTTCAAGATGTGCAGCTTCTTGATGCAGGGGCGGGAGCCGGTATGTTGTTTGCGGCGGCAGTAGATGCTCTCATCTCGCGAGATCGGTGCCCACAGTCGATTGACGTGATAGCTTACGAAAATGATGAGGTGGTGTTGCCTTATTTAGAGGAGGCACTGTTTCGATGTGAGGCTGCCTGCAGAAGAGCGAACGTAGGCTTTCGCGGTGAAATCCGACGTGAGGATTTTGTGCAGGCAGGCGTGACTCTTACGCAGCAAGGACTGTTTTCACAGCAGACAAAGCGGTTTACTCATGCGATTCTGAACCCGCCCTACAAGAAGATCAACGGGGAATCACAAACTCGGCAGCTCCTGGCAGCAGCGGGCATGGATGTTTCAAACCTCTACGCGGCGTTCGTGTGGCTGGCGGCGAAAATGTTGAATGCCGGGGGCGAGTTGGTGGCCATTACTCCTCGCAGTTTCTGTAATGGACCGTATTTTCGCCGATTTCGCGTGGCGCTGCTGGACATGATAAGATTGCGGCAGATTCACTTGTTTGAGTCACGCAATAAGGCTTTTAGCCACGATGACGTTCTTCAGGAAAATGTCATTTTCTACGGCATACGCAATGGACCCGAGCCGAAAAATGTAATTATCTCATCATCCGAAAAGGCCGATTTCGATGAAGTTAAATTTCGCCGTGTTCCCTACGACCATGTGGTCTTCCCACACGACCGGGACGATTTTATCCATATGGCGCTCAATGACGATGACGAAGACTTGATCGAACAAATGGAGCAGTTTAGAACGCCGCTCGCTGAATTGGGGGTGGAGGTTTCGACAGGACGCGTCGTCGATTTCCGGGCCAGGGAATATCTCCGGCTCTTGCCTGAAGAGGGAACGGTGCCACTGGTCTATCCATGCCATTTTAAGCATGGATTCGTCCGTTGGCCAGCAAAGTCGGAGAAAAAGCCAAATGCGATTGTCTCGTCGCAGGAAACTAGCGATCTGATGGTTACGGCAGGGCATTATGTGCTGACGAAGCGTTTCTCTGCAAAGGAGGAACGCAGAAGGGTTGTGGCGGCGATTTATGACCCTCATCAAGTGGAAGCACCGCTGGTTGGTTTCGAAAACCACTTGAACTACTTCCATGCGGCAGGCAAGGGGCTTCCTTCAAATCTTGCAAAAGGTCTGGCGCTATATCTAAATTCTACGTTATTTGACCGGTACTTCCGCCTTTTCAGCGGGCATACTCAGGTCAATGCCACGGATCTGAGGAAAATGCGATATCCTACGCGCGAGCAACTCGTCATGCTCGGCTTGAATGTGAAGAATCGTATCCCTGACCAAGAAGCGGTGGATGCGATTCTCGAAAAAGTGTGCAAGAGCAATGGCTAAGAAGACGAAAGCAAAGAAGGCCGACCGGAAGATTCAGGAAGCGCTGGAGATATTGGAGGCAATTGGAGTTCCACGGCAGCAACAGAATGAACGTTCGGCCTTGACGCTTCTTTCGCTCTTGGGTCTTAAGCCTGAAGATGATTGGGAGAACGCAAGCGCGCCTTTGATGGGCATCACGCCGATGATGGAGTTTTTCGCCGCGCATTACGGCAGGCGATATGCGCCAAACACACGCGAGACGGTGCGCCGACAGACGGTTCATCAATTTGTGCAGGCAGGACTCATCCTGCCAAATCCCGATAAGCCATCGCGGCCGACTAACAGTCCAAAGGCAGTCTATCAAGTTGAGCCATCTGCGCTGAAACTGCTACGTGAATTTGGCAAACCAAGCTGGACGATGCTTTTGCGGGAGTACCTTAAGTCCATCGAGACGTTGAAGCGGCTCTACGCACGAGAGCGAGAGATGCGCCGGATTCCGCTGAGGCTCCGCAACGGAGGGCAAATCACACTTTCACCAGGAGGTCAGAATGTGCTGGTCAAGAAGATCATCGACGAGTTCTGTCCACTTTTTACACCAGGTGGGCAAGTCATATACGTAGGTGACACGCAGAAGAAGTGGGCATATTTTGATTCTGAGGCACTTGGGGCGCTTGGTGTTGAGGTTGAGGAGCACGGCAAGATGCCCGATGTTGTCGTTCATCACACCGAGAAGAACTGGCTTGTTCTCATTGAGGCGGTTACCAGTCATGGACCAGTGAATCCCAAGCGGCGGCAGGAATTGAAGAAATTATTTGCAGGTTCGCACGTAGGGCTTGTGTATGTGACTGCCTTCCTTGACCGGCGGACCTTGTTAAAATTTCTTGACGACATCTCCTGGGAAACGGAAGTCTGGATCGCGGAGTCTTCGACACACATAATCCACTTTAATGGTGAACGTTTCCTGGGACCTTATGAGGAAGGGTAGTACTCCTAAACGTTATCCACAGAGATGTTTATTCATTTTAGGGAGTCGTGGTTTTTCTCATCTCGGTGAAGTTGTTCAGCAATGTGAAAGTGAATTTCTTGACCAGCATCATCTTGGTGGTACAAGAGGCACTCTACGCCCTCTTTCACGCGCAGATGAGAGGATCAGTATATACAGCGGATCAGTCGATAGTAGTAGTCGCTGGCGCGTAGGTCGGTGGCGGCCGAAGCGTAAGCTCCTAATCTTATCGTAAGAGCAGACACGGAATCTGAACGAATCTGCGGAAAATATCTGCAATCGGGGCCAAAATGCATACTTTCCACAATAGCATCTGAGGCCTCGGAAAGAGAAATTTGATCGTGACGTCGCAAGACCCACCGGCCAAACGAGCTTGAGGTCCCTCGACTGCGCTCAGGGTGGCCAAAAAAATACTGGTCTTCAATAGGCCCTTCGACCCATTCGACAAGGCTCAGGGCTTCGGCTTGTTCAGGATGACCGAAAAAATGTGAGACCCTTCGGCGATGCTCAGGGCGGCCAAAAGAGGAGATTGAGGTCCTTCGGATACCCTCAGGATGACCAAAAACGGCCAAAATTTTTCGTCTTGAATAGGTCCTTCGACTATGCTCAGGATGGCAAAAAAAATGTGAGACCCTTCGACCCATTCGACAAGGCTCAGGGCAGGCTAAGCTCAGGGCGGCCAAAACTTCCTCAAATTTTGGCCGTTTTTGTGTTGACTTTTGTTTGTAAAGTTGTTAAAATACCTGTATGTTT
>CAZPJZ010000084.1:7158-8043 GCA_964586995.1 uncultured Pirellulales bacterium
TTGCGGAGAACCGCACGTCTTAGGGCCAGCAGGCCCGGATTCGTCGCTCGTCGCTCGTGACTCGTCGCTCGTAACTTGAGGATGGTCAATAAAGGGTTACGAATTACAAATTACCAATCTTCCATCGTAAATTCGGAGGACTTAGAATGTCTACTAAAGCTCAAATCCGCGCCAACCGGCGTAACGCCCAGAAATCGACCGGCCCCCGCACGCCTGAAGGCAAGGCGGTCGTGTCACAAAATGGTGTGACACATGGACTTACAGCCGGGCAGGATATTATCAGCTCGGAAAGCCAGGCCGAGTTTGACCTCTACCGCGATGGCATCTTAGGCGAGCTGGTCCCGGCCAGCCCCATGGAATCCATGTTAGCCGAGCGGATTGTCAGTCTGTCGTGGCGGCTCAAACGGGCCGGTCGCGTCCAGAACCAGACCATCGACGCGATGAACGCAGATAGGGCGTCCAACCCGCTGGCTAAACTCACGCAAACGCTGCTTTTTAGAGCCGCAGGCCAGCCCCAGCCCGATCCGTCCACCTCGGACGGCGATCTGGCTCTCGGCCGGCTGGCCATAAAGGACTTCGCACATGGAAGGGTGCTCGAACGGCTGTTGATGTATGAACGCCGAATAGAGCACAGCCTGTACAAGACGATACTGGAGCTTCAAAGGCTGCTGGTCATGCGGAAGCAAAATGCCCAGGCAGCCGACGGTGACCAAATCGGCCCTGAGGCGCTCCTGGGCGGTAAATTTTCAGCAATTATGCAAAACAAAGCCAATTTTCCGGCGGGGCAAGAGCAGGTAAACTCAGTTCCAACAAAGGATTATGAAGAAAAAGTACACCTTGCGGGTCAGCCAAAGCAAAGCCAAGCAAAGCCAATTTGCACCGGGG
>CAZPJZ010000085.1:0-7969 GCA_964586995.1 uncultured Pirellulales bacterium
TCTAAACGCATCGTCTTTTCATCCTGACTGAGTGTCCCCATATAGAATGCTCGCCAGGACAGGCCGCTGGTAAAATACGTTATCTCGAACGGTACTCGGCCGCTGACCTCCGAGCGGATTAGCCAGCGGCCAAGCTCCCGCAGCCTCGCCGGAAACACCAACTGCTGCACGTCAATCTTATCGGCATCCTGCAGCGGCTCCAGACTCAGTGAGGTCGGGTCAATCAAGGTATTTGCCCACATAAATTGCAGCCAGTTCCAACCCCGCTTCAGCGTCAGGTTCCGCCGCTCCCGCACCAGCGTCAAATCCGCAGAGTTGTAGATAGTAATCTGCACACTATCCCGCCTGGGCAGCACGACCAACTCTATCGCACTGGCCGGCGCAAAAGGCGCCTGTTCAGGAATACTTAGGCCGGCTGCTCCGGCTGTCGCCTCGCCGCCGACAGTGTGTAGCGCATATTGGTCCTGTTGCCGCAGAGACTCACCACGCAAGGCTGGCCGCTGTTCGACGGGGCTCGCATCCGGCAGGGCTGTGGTCAGCGCCCCAAGCTCTGTTTCTTCTGCGTCCATAGGCCGTCCTCGGGCAAACGAATATTGCAGCCCCACCTCACCGGACCGATCCGCTACGCTGCCCTTTGCATCGCTTGTACGAGGTGCCATATCCGCCACCAGCCCAGGCAGCGGCGTTCCGGGTGCATCTCTCCGGGCCAATTCTTCAGCCAGCGGGCCTTGCGCTATACGACCAACGTCCTTAGCCACCACGAGGTCATCCGACCCTTCTGCGGCCTCGGACGCCGGCTCGAGCCGTCCGTGCAGCCTCTTGTCCGGCTGCTGTGGGCCCGCGGCAAAGTCGCTCTGCGGCCGTCTTCGTTCGGCCAGGCTGCCAATCAGCAGTGCTACTCCCACCACCAAGACAGCCGCTGCTGCACCTATCCAACTGTGCTTGCCAAATGAAACAACCTTCGGCACCACTTGCCGTTTGCCCGGCCCAACTGCCATCGAGATCAACTCATCGGATGCCTTTATGTCCTCGCGGAGCAGCTCCAACGCCGCAAATTTCCTGTTCAGCAGCAGCAAAGCATCCCGGCACCGGACACACTCATCCACGTGCCCGGAAAACTGCTGCATCCGGCGGTCCGAAGCGAGCTTGAAGCGGTATTGGATAAGCTCCTTATCTGTGAGATGACGCTTCATTGGGCCACTCCTGATACATCGGGCAGTTTTCGTTGTAGTGTCGTCAGCGCCCTGTACATGTGCCTTTTCACCATACCTACCGAACAATTCAGGACTTCGGCAACCTCGCGATATCTAAGGCCCTGATAATACGCCAGGACCAGCGTTGCCCGCTGCTTTGCCGGCAGCGACTTGAGAGCCTGCCTGACTTGCTCTGTTTGTTCTGCCCTGATGGTCTGTTGCAAAGGATCGGGCTGGTCCTCGGCCACTGCGACTGCTCGTGGCTGTTGGCAATCCTCGCCCTGGCAGCTCACTACCTGATCAAGTGATACAACCGGTAATTCGGCCCGTCTGCGATATCCATCGATAGCCACCCGGGTTGCTATGGTAAACAGCCAGTTCTTGAACGTGTTACCCCGGAACGTATGGGCTTTTTCGTACACGCGTCGAAACGTATCCTGCAGAAGGTCCTCGGCTCGCTCTCGATCACCGGTCATTCGCACCAGATAACCCAACAGACTATCTCCGTATCGGCGTACAAGCTCGCCGAAGGCCATCTTATCGCCCTTACAATGGGCGTTGATTAGGCTTTCATCAGTACTTTCCACCAAGGCTATCTGCTCCACCTGTGGGTATAGACGCCGATCATAGCCTGCCGGTTGACAGCCAAAAGCAAATTTTGTGCAAAATCCGCACGCCTTGGACCTGCCGTGCGAAGTTGCGACACGCCACAGCATTTTCGCCGTTATTGGCCCATGCTTTGTTTATCTTGCGGCCTCTTCCTTCGGCATCGGCTTATCCATCGCCCAGAAAACCGCGTTGACAAGAAGCCGACGAAACTGCCGATTGGCAAAGTCATCAGGGTGCCCCAGCGAAGTGTAGAATACGCGAGCGTCTTCATATCTATTGGTCCAGGCAAGCGGCTCAGGCTCCTGGCCCGGTATGCTGCCCGTCAGCAGCAGTTGTGCCGAACCAGCCAGCGGACTTGTTTTATACAGCGAAGCGTTACTGGAGAACGGGGTCTGGATGCCGGATAAGACGGCGCGGCCTTGAGCGCCGGCAGCGACCGTGACGGTAGTTACGGGTCCGCTGCCGTAGTGGCCGTGGTAGTTTCCGCCGAGCACCTCGCCGTCAAACTCCCGCCATTCGACGTGGCCTGCCGGGGCATCGCCACGCGTATCAAAAGCGTGACTGGCCGTTCGCAGCGCCACCAATGGCTTGCCCCGGTCAAGGTAGTTACGGAAATATTGCATCTGCCTGGCTGGAAACGCTCGCCGCCGGACAAACAACACCGCCAGATCGGCAGCGGTCAAGGACTCCATACCTGAAATATAGTTACGCTCTTTGCTGTTTCTGTCCGTGCTGCCTTGCAGTATCTCGCACGACAAGCCGTGTCCGATCTGCAGCTCACGCGCAAATTCAGGCAGTGACTCGGCTGCCCCGTACTCGCTCTCAGCAGAAATAAACACCACAAGAGGACGCCGGTCATTCCCGAAACGAAACGGCGCCTTGCCCGTTAGGACGGTGGAAGTAATCGTGGGACAGACAAATTTCTCGATGTGCTCCACGATCAAATCCGTGCCGCTGAAATGGCTGACATGAGGGCGCATCCGCGAGTTGTACATCGTATCGGTCAGGTCACGCATGAGGACCACGTTCTTGCCGAACCTGGCCATGTTGCGCAGGCCGAAGGGCCGACCCAGCACGCACATATTCGTATGCACGCCCATAAGGACGACGTTGTTGATGCCGCGATGCTCCAGCAGATTCCAGATTTCTACGCCGGAGTCACTGATGGCGTCCTTGTCGCTAATCTCGATAGTCTCAATCTGCTTTCGCCACGGCGAACCCTGCGGGCACGGCGGCTGACAGTCACAGCCGCCGTCGGAGTGGTCAATGGGATAGCCCGCGTTCTTCTCCCTCTGGTCTATCCAGTTACACCAGTTGCCGATACCATCGGGCGTTTTTGCAGCCTTGGGCGCATCCTGCGCGCGCTTGCGGGCAGGATGCTCTTTGTAATGACCGACGGTGCCGCTCGGCGCGTGGATGATCAAGACCCCCTTGTCGCGCGCTTTAGAGACAACATTGTTGATTACCGGCGCCAACTCTGCGACTCGCCCTGTTGCACCCTTGCACCAGTGCTGGTCCCACATATCGCAGATAATGATGGCCGTCTCTGCGGGATTCCATTGGAGCCTTTTGCATACAATCGTGAATTTCCCGCCGTCTTCGCCGGTCCGTACGCGACTTCGCGCATCCAGAATGATGGTATCCTGGCCGGAATAAGTTCTCGGTTTATCGGCGGCAACAACAAAAGTGCTCAGCATCGCAACTGCCGCCAGAGAAAGAACTGTGCCCAAGACGTTAGATTTGCTGATACGCATAATAGTTGACTCCAGATATGTTTCTGTAAAGCTCCTTAGCAATGAAATTACGCGCAAGGTAGTCAAAAAATTGAATTTGGACATATATTACTTGAGCAAATCCGGCTTAGATTCTACAGCATAGCGAGCCATCCGCCGTCGACGTAGACAATCTGTCCGGTGACAAAGTCGCTGGCGGGCGAGGCGAGAAAAACAGCCGTGCCAACAATATCTTCAGGCTTGCCCCATCTGCCAAGCGGCGTCTTTGAAAGCACCCATTTGTCAAAATCCTGCTCGGTCCACAGCGGCTTAGTAAGGTCCGTCTGAATGTAGCCCGGCCCGATGGCGTTTACGTTGATACGATATTTTGCCCACTCGACCGCTAACGATTTTGTGAGCATAAGCAGGCCACCTTTGCTGCTGGCGTATGGCGCGTTGGTAGCTCGCGCCGCATGGCACAGCAATGAGCCAATGTTGATAATCTTGCCCGGCTTAGCGACTTGCTTCCTATGCCGGCAGAATGCCTGCGAGATGAGAAACACAGCGGTCAAATTCACCTGGATGACTCGCTGCCAGCTATCCAGGTCGGCCTGCTCGGCCGGTGTACGGGCGGTTGTCCCTGCACAGTTGACCAGGATATCCACACTCGCAGTTTCACGGACTATTTTCTCAAATAGAGCCTCGACCTCCGTTATATTTTCCAGATCAAATTGGAAGGTCCACACTTTGCCACCGCTGCTTTTTTGAATTTGCTCTTTGGCGGTCTTGAGCTTGGCCTCGTCCCGCGCCATCAGTGCGATATCAGCCCCGTGTTGAGCAAAAGCTTTTGCAATGGCAAAGCCGATACCTCTGCTACCCCCCGTGACCAGAGCCGTCCTGCCGGATAAGTCAAAAAGTTTGCTTTCCATAGGTTCTTCAGTAAAGCAGAAAACCCGCCGGATGGCAAGCAATTACCCTCTCTGACGAACGGCATTCTGACTTGGGTCAGTTGCCAAGTTAGCATCTTTGCCGCTATAATACGGTATCGTGGAAAGCAAGGGACAAACGATGAACGAAGAAAGCCGGGCTACTTTGAGGCCGAACACCGATGGCGTCACCATTAATGTCATTTACGACAACTACCCATACGCAAACGGACTACGGACTGCCTGGGGTTTTTCCGCACTTATAAGCGGGACTGAGAAGACTCTCCTTTTCGATACAGGTGGAAGCGGCTCGTTGCTGCTCGAAAATATGGAAAAGTCAGCTGTTAGCACCCACGAGATTGACGTGGTGGTCCTTTCCCACGTCCACGGCGACCACACCGGCGGACTTGCCGGCCTTCTTGAAAAGAAGTGCCAAATAGCCGTCTATGTCCCAAAATCAGTCCCGACAAAATTCAAAGAAAACATCCAAAAATGCGGAGCAGAACTAATCGAGGTTAAAGAGCCTCTGATGATTTGCCAAGATGTTTATTCCACCGGCCAGCTCGGCAAATTGATAAAGGAGCAGTCCCTGGCTATCCGCACAAAAGCCGGCTTGGTCGTAATAACCGGATGTGCACATCCGGGCATCCTAAGAATGGTAGACGCTGCAACAAATTCAGCCGAGGGCAACATTCTCTTGGTGATGGGCGGCTTCCATCTGGAATGGGCAACGACAGGCAGGATCGAAAAAGTCATCTCGGGCTTCAACCGACGGCACGTGCAATATGTAGGACCCTGTCATTGCTCAGGCCACAAGGCAAAGAGCCTATTTGAAAAACGCTACGGTAAGAACTGCATAAACATCGGGGCCGGCAAAGTAATAGCTGTGGCCGATCTGGTATGAAACCACGCTGCTTTATTGTCGGCGGCTGCTTGACAAACCGCAGTGAAACGTAGAAAATTGTCTCTGGGGGTTTGAAAACCTGGTTAGGGACGGAGAAGCCGATGCGTCTGCTTGTGAAAAAAAGCGATCAGACGGTCAACGAATTCCGATTCACGAAAGGCCCTATTTACATCGGCAGGCACGCAGACAGCCAAATACTCTTGCCAGATCGAAAAATTTCAAGGCAGCACGCGGTTATTTTTGACACCCAGGACGGAAAATGGAGGGCCAAGGACCTGGATTCAGCCAACAAAACCTACCTGAACGGCAAAGCGATCCACGAGGCTGAAATCAAAACCGGAGATCAGCTCTGCGTAGGTGATTTTATCATAGAATTGGATCTGGCAGATGAAAGCGGCCCTGCCCGGCGGCTTGACCTGGAAGATACGCTGACCACGGCAGTCCGGCAGCCCCAGACCATCGTAAGAAAGCTCGATGCCGAGCATGCCCCGGATATAAGGCTGCCGGCCAAAAGGGCAAAGGACTTCATGCAGGCCACCGAAGCCATCTGCCAGGCCAACGGTCATGATGAGGTGCTCAAGGTTCTGTTGAGAATCATGACGCTGCAGTTCACCGCCTACCACACTTGGTGTGCTTTAAGAAGCGAGCCTGCCGGGGCAATGACCTGCCATGCAGGCAAAAGACGAGATGGCCGAAAAGTCCAGCTTAGTGACATAAGCTTGAACGAGGAGATTACTCAAGCCGTCGAGAAGGGCAAATTCCTGCTATTACTCCAGCCGCCGAAGCTAAAAGCAGCAGAAGCGATACAATCTGCGATGATAGCACCCGTGGTCGGCGCCTCCGGTTGTTTCGGCGTACTGTACGTAGACAATGATTTGGACCAGAAGCAGTACAGTCTCAGCGACCTGGACTATCTAATGTTGCTTGCGGTTCACACAGCAGCCATTCTGGAAAACTTCTAATTGCCGCCGGTCTTTTGCTCCTGACTCTGTATCTTCTGCTGCTGCATCTTTTGGGAAACGCCCATCATTTCCGTCAGATGCTCTTTCGGCAAAGCGACGTCAATCATCATTTTCCCGCCAGCTACGCTGCCGGCAAATACCATGTTGCTCTTGGTAGGCACGTCCATCTGCGGTATTGCCGCTGACATCGGCATAAAAGCCCAGACCATCTTCAACATTCGCAGAACATTATAAGTTGCCAGGAAGTTGGCCTTATCCGCCGCCGCAAGTAGCACCAACGAAGTTGGGTGTCTGCTTACGGGTGGACACGCAGTTGGTAATAGGGCTATCTGCCGGCTGCCGCCTGACCAGTTCCCTTGTCTGGATGCAGAGGTTAGTCCTGTTTCTTCGGACTCAACCTTTCCAAAGCCGCCCGCGCATAGTCTGTGGAACGTTGCGAGCCGGCCCCTATCTGAGGACATTTGAGAACCTTCTCAAACGCTGACCGCGCCCCCTCGATGTCACCCCGTTTCTCGAGAATGGCACCTATGAGACAATGAGTTTCAGCATCATTAGAATTCAGACGAGATGCGATCCTTGCGTGAGCAAGAGCTTCTTCAGAGAAGGACTCATTCCAAAGAGTACCCGCCAGGGCAAGCCTCATCGGTTGGTCGCCAGGCTTGAGCGTAACTGCTGCTCGGAGATGGGCTATGGCATCATAGTTTTTCGATGGCAAAGGTCCGACTAGGCCCGCAAAGTAGTGTGCATCCGCGCAACCGGGATGCTGTAACAGAACCGTCTCCAATTGGTCGCAAGCTTCTCTTATACCTCCCTGTGGGACGAGAAGGATTGCAAGCCGAAGTCTGGAGTCCCAGTCCAGCGGCTCAAGGAGGACCGCTTCTTGCAGTTTTGCTGATGCCCGCCTGAAGTCTTCAGTTTTCACGAACAGCGTGGCAAGGGCTTTGTGAGGCGCAGGTGAGTCAGGTCGTTCCGCAGCTATCTTTTCAAGCTCCTCTCTCGCGTTTTCCGGCGGAAACCTTGGGGATACAATGCGCTGGTACCTAACAATGGTCGAATCAGGCCATCGGATAGCCCACCTCTCTACGTCTAATCTATCGATACGACGGAAAGTTTCTTCCAGTTTCCTTTTGAAATCAGAGTCAAAGACAAGTTTGTTCGGGTCAAAACCTCTCAACTCGGAAAAAGTGTACGCCAAAACCGGGTCTTTTTTCTCATCTGCAAGGCTCAGCAGGTCAAGTACGCCCAACGGCACTATCCACCAAGGCTGGATTTCTGCCGCTTTGCGACATTTCAAAAGCCCAAGAGACGCATCCCCATTGGAAGCGGCTATCATAGCCTGCACCAGAAGGGCACCCGCAGATTCAGTCAGTATTATGTCTTGCCAACCATTGAAATTCAGTTTCCATTTCGTGCCGGTGGCAGACACACGTGGGTTGTTAACGAATATCTCATGGAACAATGTAAGGCCAACGAGGTCCGGGCGTAGCCTGACAAGTTCTTTTATTACCTCCTTCTCTGCGGGCGAACACGGATCCAAGGGGTAGAAGTCAGCCAGCGGATAATCCGGCTGACAGGCAAGAGCTTTTCTGTATGCGGCCTTGGCGTCAGCGGCGTTCCCTACCCGAGCATAAAGCGTTCCGAGGGCGACCCAGGCTTTTGCCAG
>CAZPJZ010000086.1:0-7903 GCA_964586995.1 uncultured Pirellulales bacterium
GCCCTGCGAGGCCGAAGGGTCGTAATTTTCGGCCATGACTCCATGGGAATGGAAACCGCTCTGGCGCACATCATTCCTACCAGGAACACATTTGGTCTGGAGATCACCAGGCTGGATATGAAGCTTTTGGCCGACATGCTAAACAAAAAAGCTTACAATGAAAAGGAATTGGCGACGCTGCGGCGATGGATTGAGCGACACGTTGGCAAAAGGCTTCAGTTGCGCGACCAGGCCGACAGCGAACGGTTCAACCAAGAGCTGGCAATGTATCTGATTGTCCGTGACCTGATGACTAACCTAAACTCGGTTGGCGGCGGCTTCATGAGCCAATTGGAATGGGGCTCTGATCCGCGCGGCATTCCGCTGCCAGTCGCTGACGTGATGGAGTCATTCTTTAACAGCACATTCGACCACAATGGGCCGAAACCACCGCTTCCCTTTGCCACCGAAGCCGATGTGCAGGGGCTTCTAACAATGCTATTCATGACGTACCTATCCGGCGGAAACCCGCCTCTATTTATGGATTTCCGCAAGGTCTGGGAGGCATGGGAGATAAAAGAGCTCGCGAAGAAGATCGGTCTAAAGTCACTGGACAAGAAGGCGGACTACTACGTCAAAGGCCTGGTGGACGGTGACAATTCAGGCAGTGCCGCCTTCGACTGGGCAGCCAAACCGGGCGCATCGGTCAAGCAGATTATGGATGGTGTGGCGATGCCATTGGCGGACGAATTCTACTTTCCCGGCGGCGGTAATTCAGTGACATTCGTGACGCCGGCCGGCATCGAAGGCATCGCTGCCCGAATGGCCTACAGTGCGGCCACCGGGCTTTTCAGCATGATCTGGGACGAAGCCCACACCACTGAAGTGCCGGAGAATCTCGGCCAGGCCATGTGCAATTTGACGACATCTACTTGGCCACATACTTTTGTGGTGCCGAAATACGCGAGTATGCTTGAGTACAAGCAGTATCCGCCGGCAAATCATTTCCACATGACCTGGAATTTACCGGTGGCAAGGCTTCAGCACTGGATGGATTTGACGGGTGTCTTGAGTGTCACGCCCTGGGCTGCTCGGCCAGACTTCATTCAAGGCGTAGATAGACCGCAGCCCTTGATCCATTTGATGAATGGCGGCGAAGCTGCATTCAAGCTGTTGAAGATACACGGCTAAAGTGGAGATGCCAGACCGCGAGGGCCTGGCAAAGATGCCCCGCTCAGGCGGGCCGCTAACCGGAGCTTCGGCTATTGCTTTGGAGCAACGGCACTTAGTTGAACCCAACCTCTGTTCACATCGTAGATGAAGCTGCCCCTCAAGCGGGTAGTGATAAACACATAATCACCATGAACCGCAAAAACCGCTTCCACCTTGTCCCTCAGCTTGACCTGCGCTGCTCCCGCGTGTAGCAGTGCGTTGCGCAGGCTCGTGCCCAGCTCCAGGATCTGCTGGTCGGAGAAGCCGGCTCGCCGCATCACCTGGATAACGTCATCTGCATTCAGCACCACTACGTCCTGGTTGCCCAAGGGGACGATCTCAAACCCGGCGGGTTTCCCACTCAGTCGCCTACCTATACTACTGGTGAACCTGCCGATTTGCGCACAGCCAACGACGCCCGAAGAAACAAGTGCCAGGAGCAACACCACAAGAAGCCGGGTTCCAACAATATTGGCTCGAACTGCCATTGCGGTGGAACTCGCTCGTGGTCCGGACAAGCCGCTTGCTATTGATTTACACATCATTAACATTGCAACTTTTTTAGCCTCCTCCAAATATATTTTGGTTCCCGTCTTGCTATGGTCCCGAAAACACACCACACTCAGGCCCCCGCGACGAAGCGGGGACACTGCTGCTTTGGTCATCTGATCGGTTGCGACAGACTTTGTTTGAGAAGCCTTTCAAACTGTTCCTCCGCCGCCTCACTGGGAACCGGAGGCTGAGCTGCCGGCTGTAACAGGCTCCTTCTGAGACCTTCTTGGAATAACTGCTGCTCGGTCGGTTGTGTCGGCATGGTTGGCATGGTTGAGAGACCCTCGATCGCAGGTTCTCCCGTAGATGGCCGAACGAACTCGATTCCTTGCCGCCCCTCTGCGATCAAGTTTGCCGTGATAAATACAGCGACCTCTCTTGTAGATTCATCGCTGTCCTTATTCTTGAACAGTCCTCCAAGTATCGGCAGTTTGCTCAAACCCGGTACGCTCTTTGCTTTCAGACGTCTGCGATTTTCCGATAGACCAGCCAGCGCAACCGTGCCTCCATCCTTGATCCGCACATTGTTTGTGGCTTGTCGTCGGGTAACCACTGGAAGATCGCTTCCTCTTCCCTGAGGTACGCTGTCGCTGACTTCCACAGCGATCTCCAGCGAGATTTCATTGTTGTCACCAACGCGGGGGGTGATGGTCAGCCTGGTTCCGGATTCAACCTTCTCCAGCTCGGCAGTGACATAGAAGCTGGTCGCCACCCTTGGGGTCATATAATAGTACTCTTCTGTCATGACCCTGATTTCAGCCTGTTTGCCGTCCTGAGCCAACACCTGCGGGTTGGCCACGATGTCGGCCTCGCCGTTCTCGGCCAGAAGGTTCAGCGTCAACAACAAGGCATCGGTGAACAACCCGTCCGGCGAGTAGCCGATCTGCACGCCCCACGGCCACTCGGCCCGCGGTGGAACCGCGCGTCCCAGGGCGGCCCCTTCGGCCAGCGCCCGGCCGCCATGAAGGTCTGATGCGCCGAAGAAGCCGGCCTGGATTTTGGGCCAACCCCACTCAATACCCAGATTCAGCAGGTTACCGCGTTCCATCACTACAATGCGCGCGTCGAGCATGACGTGACGACCAGGCCGGTCGATCTCCTTCAGATCAGAGGTGATGCGATCCACCAAGGATGACGGTGCCGTGATGCACACCGTATGGGTATCAGTCTCAGCTTTTACGTAACGCTGAAAGGCGGTGGACAGAAGCAGTACAGCCTTGTCCGCATCGATGTGATTCACTTTCACCCGGCGTGTTTCGCTGACGGCTGCAAAACCAGCACTGGTCGGGTCCGGCGAGGAAACCAGATAGTAGTACGGGGTCCGTTTCACCACGTAGCCGGTGCCGGCCAGAACCATCTCCATCGCCACGGTTAGCGGCACCTCTTTCAGCTCGCAGGTGACAAGCCCCTGGACGCTTTCATCGGGAATGATCACCACACCCGCTGTCGCAGCAATGTCCTGCAGTGCTATGCGCAGATCGGTGTCCGTAAAGATGTTGCTGACGGGAGTATAGACCAGATACGATTCGGGCACCTCTTTCGCGTGGTATTTCGTGCCCGCAAGCAATATCTCCAGTGCCCTTTCCAGCGGCACGGCGGCAATTCTGCAAGTGACCTTGCCCTTGACCGTGCCATCGGTATGGATGTCTACTTTCGCCTGTTGGGCGAGCTGTTGCAGAGCCTTGGCCAGATCCTCATTGACAAAACTGGCACTTACCAGCGGACCTCCCGGCACATCGAAGAATCTACCGGGCGCCGTAGTCGGAACGTTTTGATCAACTACCGGCCCTATGGAGACACCAGGACCAGGCCTCTGCCCAGCAAACTTCTGCTCAAGTTGTCTTATCTGCTCCAGCAGCTTAGCTATCTCACTCTGAGCCGTAGTAGGCATCGGCGTTGGAGTTGGTGTCGGTGTCGGTATCGGCATAGGTGTCGGTGTTGGCGCCGGAGTCGGTGTTGGCGTCGGAGCCGGTGTTGGCGTCGGAGCCGGTGTTGGCGTCGGAGCCGGCGTCGGAGCCGGCGTCGGAGCCGGGCGCTCTACGGGCCTGCCCTCTATGATATCGGTCGTAACGTTGGTATATGGCATGCTGGGCGGGTCAAAGCTGTAACCCTCTTTTTCCGGTGTAATTGTACCGGTCCAGCCATAAGGCACTTTGATCTGGTACTTACCGTCGGCGCCGGTGACAACGGAGCCTACGTCACTGGCTGTGACCCGCACGCCTTCTATGCCGATGCTGCCGGAGATCGTAAGCATGATCAGTTCGCCGGTGTAACCCTGAGTTGTCTGGTCAGCCGTCACCGGCGGATAGGGTCTTTCCGGCGGATTAAAGGTGTGTCCCTCCTTGAACGGTGTGACCTTGCCGCTCCAGCCATAGTCCACTGATATTTGATACTCGCCGTTAGCACCGGTCGTGGCGGAACCTCCACCCCTATCTGCCAAGACTTGCACACCCTCAATCGGCCCCCTGTCAGAGTTTATTCTGCCGGAGATGACACGCTTTTGCAGTGTCGCAGCGTAGCTCTCATTAGTGGCAGCGCTGGTAACACGAGTATACTCCCTCTTTGTTGGCTCAAAGTCGTAACCTGGCAGCTTGGGCGTAACTGTGCCCTTCCAGCCCCACGGAACGTTGGCAACGTAGCTGCCGTCCGGCCCGGCGACGGGATTATTTGGCAGACCTTCCAGCACGGCTTTGCCCACACCGGCACTACCGGAAATCTGCAAAGTGATTACCTGCCCAACGTAGTCCTGCTTGGCGCGGTTAACGGTAACGGGCTCGTAGGATATTGTGGCAGGCGTAAACCTGTAACCTTCCTTCATCGGCGTAACAGTGCCGCTCCAGTTGTACGCAACCCTGGCGGTGTAGTTGCCGTTTGTATCGGTCACAGGTTCGCCCGGCAGCCCGCTCATTGTTACACCTTCTACGCCGGTCGTGCCGGAGATGGTTAACATGATCGGCGTGGCGGCGTAGGTATGATTAGTCTGGTCCTGTGTAACCTTAGCGTAGGGCCTGCTGGCCGGGTCAAAAGTGAAACCATCCTTCATCGGGGTAACCGTGCCGCCCCAACCATACTGAACGACAGCCTTATAGTAGCCTTTATCATCGGTAATGGGGTTATCCGGCAGACCCTTCATCACTACCCCCGGCACGCCGGTCGTACCGGAGATAACGTACGTCAGCGGCGTGGCAATGTAGTTCTCATTCGACAGACTGGCGGTGACCGGCGCATATGACTTATTAGGCGGATCAAAGACGTAACCTTCTTTCGTGGGCGTGACTGTGCCGCTCCAGTTCCAGTCGACTTGGACACTGTAAGTTCCAGCCCCGCTGGTGACAGGATTGCCCGGCAGACCCTGCATTACTACGCCGTCCACACCGGCGGTACCAGAAATTGTAAACTTGATCACTTCGGCAGTGAAATTTTGATTTGTCTGGTTCTGGCGGACCTTTTCATACGGACGGCTGGCCGGGGTAAACTTATAACCCTGCTTCATCGGCGTGACCGTACCCATCCAGTCAAATTCAACAACGGCGCTATAGAAGCCGTTCACATCGCTTATGGGATTGCCCGGCAAGCCGCTCATTATGGCACCTGGCACGCCCGCCGTACCGGAGATGGCATACGTAACGGGCGTAGCAAGGTAATTTTGACCGGTCTGGTTGCTCTTGACTTGACTGTAGGGCCTGCTGGCCGGCTCGAAGGTGTAGCCCTCCTTTACCGGCGTAACCTCGCCGCTCCAGTCATGCACGACCGTAGCAGTATAATTGCCATTAGCGTCGGTAAGCACCGGCCCATCGGGCAGACCTTTCATGGTAACGCCGGGCAGGCCCACGGACCCGGAGATGGTGTACGTCTGCCTGATCGGCGTAAACTGTGCATTGACGTCCGCCGCGCAGACAATTAAGATGCACAGAGCTGTCGCAAAGCCCGATAATATTCTAGCCATATTTTTATCCGCCATAAGTCAACATGCCTTTCTGGAGCCATAAGCGGCCATTCCTATGGCCTTTTTACCTTGTATCGGCAATCCAGCCGCTCTCTTTAGCAAAATCCTCACCCTCTAAACACCATAAGTTAACGCCACTTAACACCTGCCTTCTGCTCATAATCCTCGATGGTTCTGACCGTAATAAGCGTTTGCTCCTGTTGCTGCTCGGCAAGAATAGGGATGTCAGTGCTGACTTCCCCCGCAGAACCATATTGCAGACTGACCGTAAGACGATAATACCCTGCGGGCAATCCCGCAAAATCAATGATTTCGGAGAAAACTCTATGCTCCAGCGGCAGCATGACATTGGCCGGTTCACCACTGAGGGCCACCTGGCGGTAAAGCGAGCCGTCGGGGGCAGTCACCGTCGCCCTGCACTTGGGCGTGAAGTGCACGTCCCCTGTATTCATGAACCGGGCGATAACAGCATAGCGTGACTGTGCCTCCAACTGGAGGCTGACCGGCCAGGGCTGGGCCTCGGGTGTACCTGCCACCTGTTTGTTTGTCACGCATACATAGGCATTTCTAACACCGGCGTTCTGGCCGTCAGCGTAACTGGCATACAGACGCAAGAGGGCATAATAGCACGCGTGCGGCGCTGTCGGGTTGGGCATCCTTGTCGTGATGCGCAGGCTTTGCGAGCCTTGAGGCCGCAGATTGAATTCCTGCGGCTCAACCGCCACCCACGATGCGCAGTCCAACTCCTCGCCCTTCAAGTGAGGCAGAGCCACACCTTCGAGGATGGGCGGCAGCATCACGGCTGTCTTGACATTGACCGCTTCACTTGAAGCATTGTAGACACGCAGTACCGCCGTGCGCGTGGCACCGGGCACGGTCTCGACGGACACCGCGGTCGGCGTCAGGTCCAGCGCTGCGTCGGTCGCAGCTCGAGTCAGCTTCGGATCACCGACAAAATCTATCTCTTTTTCCATTGGCTTTGCACGCCTGCCGTCAACGTACAGCACGGCCTCCAACCTGTACTTGCCGGACGGCAAAGCCCGTTGGATGTCACTCTGTAATGTCAGCGTGACGCCTGGAATAATGCTCCTGTCGGTGAATTCCGCCTCGGTAATCCTCCGCTGGCGCTCTCCGGCTACCGTGCTGACTCTTACAACGGCTTTTAGATGAGAATAGGTCCCACCGGTGTTTGCCACGCCTAAGGTGACCAATGTTGTTGCCGGCTGGTCCGGCTTCTGCTCAAACTGCAAGTCGACGTCGGTTAGCTCAACTGCGTGACGCAGCGGATTGCCCTGTATCTCAACGAGAATGGGAACCAACATGTTCAGGACCATGGCGACACCTCTGGCGTCCGGTTTCGCCCTCAACTGGGCGTGGACCGCAGCGGCGTAGAATCCCCGCGCGTTGCGCGGCACGTCCATCGCAAGTCCGACATTCAGCATGTTCATTGGCCGGATCCGTACACTATCGTATTGCAGAGCCACCCAGTCTCTGCAGGAAGACAATTTGGAGGTATCAAAACCGGAACCAGGCTCAATTATCTCCCATTCACCATCCCGAATCTGGGTCAAGTCCAGTACCCTCAGGTCTACGGTGTGGGCCTCAGTGACACTAGTGTTCTGCAGCTTCAGGTCCATCCGGAAACGCTCGCCGGCACGCGGCGCAAGCTCTATCTTCATCGGCTGCATCATAAACTGGCCGCACGCCGGCGCCGTAAACACAAGCACCATTGCCGTGACTCTTGCAAGCCAACCTGCATGCCCCGGCAATCTCCCGTTCCGTCTTTCTTGTCCTTCCATATTCACCCCCTTTGACCTGAAGCGGCCTGTAAGGCTCACTTCCTCGATTCCGTGCCAACACATCCAGCTCCCGCGCAACGGGAACCAGCACGTTTACCTATTCGACAATTTGGCGTCCTTACTTCTCACAAATTCGCGCGAATCACTGCGGAAAACGACCCGACCCGGCGTGCTTCCGTCAGACAGAGGCAGCTTTGCCACTACCCAATCCGCTCGTCCAGCAAACAGTAAGTTTACCAATTTTCTAATATAATGTCAATAGGCAAAGTTCCCAAACATCCCAAATTAACAATTTTGCCTATAAGCAGGCATGACCCAGTCCCTCCTGCACTCGTGCCCCGCGCCCCTCATCAGCACACTGGGCCGTCGGGTCGCCAAGGCTGCCGAGCGGGGCAGAAATTGCCTATACTGCAGC